>NZ_JAEHBI010000199.1:0-577 GCF_016483705.1 Bacillus cereus group sp. N6 | reverse complement strand
GCCTTTTCAGCCGCCTTTTCAGCCTCTACAATAGATTTTTCAATTTCTTTTCCTTTGTTCACAGCTGCGATTGCAGACTCAGCCACCGGTGTAATAATTTCTTTGGATAAACTATATACATCCTTGAAAATATCAAATCCTTTGGCATTCAATGTACCTGGGATGAGTGCAAGTTCTTGTAAATTCTTTTGTATCTTATTTCTGGCTTCTAATAAAGCCGTATTATATTGATCAATTTTCCCAGAACCGGATCCACTTAATAGGTCTTTCCCCTCTTTTGCATGATCACCTAGCTTCGTCATGTCATTATCTAAGTTAGATTGAAAATCTTGTAGTTCATTGATATGACTTTGGATTTTCCCTTGATTTAAGGTAACAACATCTTGAAGCGCTTCTAATCTATCTAAAAAACCCTGCTGATCTTTATTATTATCAACAAATTGTTTTAAAGCCGGATAGTAACTATTAAACTTAGTAGTAAACCCTTTGCTTTTCGCATTTAGTAAAATCAAATGTGGATACAATTCTGATGACCATTCCTGCATATCTTGTTTAATTAATAATTGATCTGTTTGTA
>NZ_JAEHBI010000198.1:0-582 GCF_016483705.1 Bacillus cereus group sp. N6 | reverse complement strand
CAATTATTCAAAATTTCTTAAACGATAACCGTAGTTTATAAACGTGCTTAGTTTTGTTCAAACTTTGCAACAGAACCCCCGATTGAAAAGGAGGGGTGGATCCCTCAAAATAAGTGTATACTTCAGTCACTATTCATAATTTCATGTATCAGAAGGTATTTAAAAATAAATAACCTTAAAGAACTTCACAAGGGTTGCTTCTTTCCTCATTTCTCCGATACAATAGACCTATAGAATACAAAATAGAAAGGTGACTCACTTTATGAATCAACCTTTAGTGAACTTGCGAGTCGATTTTGCTTTCAAACAATTATTTGGTGTACAAGGACAAGAGGAATTATTGATTTCTTTTTTAAATGCAATCTTGCATGAATCCTTATCTAAACCAATTGTATCGCTAAAAATTGAAGACCCACACCTCCATAAAGAATATGAAGAAGACAAATTATCTATACTAGATATATTAGCTACACTTCAAGATGGGACAAAAGTAAATGTAGAAATACAGTTACGAAATACACAAGAGATAGTAAAACGTTCCCTGTATTATTGGAGTAAACTGTATACATCTCAATTAGAGCA
>NZ_JAEHBI010000197.1:0-583 GCF_016483705.1 Bacillus cereus group sp. N6 | reverse complement strand
ATATTGGTTTAGAGAATTTAGGAGCTGTGACGGAGTTTATTTATGGAGATCCAGATGGTGCAGCAGTATGGGGACCATTATTTGGTGATATTAAAGGACAATTAAACGCTACATTTAGAAAAGAATCTATTGCTCAACTGAAATTAACAGCATTTATCCCGTTAGCAAATGACATGCTCAAACTTGGTCCAGTTTGGGTGGAACGATATGTTCGCACAATGATTTCAGAAGCGATGGCAGTAGGTTTAGAACGAGGATTTGTAACTGGTACAGGTAAAGAAGAACCTATCGGATTGTTAAAAGATCCAAGTGGAAGTGTTGTTGGCGGAGTGTACCCAGATAAAAAGCCAGCAGGAACTTTAACTTTTGAACCTGGTCGTAAAACAATCAATGAACTGAAAGGCGTTGTTAAACTATTAGCTAAGAAGCTAAATGCAGATGGTACAGATGCAGACAGACCAAAAAATATTGCTGGAAAAGTAGTTATGGTAACAAATCCGTTTGATACTTTTGACATTCAAGCGAATGCAACCATTCAAAATGCAGCTGGAGTGTATGTAACGAGCTTACCTTTCAATCCAAT
>NZ_JAEHBI010000196.1:0-604 GCF_016483705.1 Bacillus cereus group sp. N6 | reverse complement strand
CAGCCGAAAGGATCAAAATTAAAGCGGAAATGATTGATTTAGTTGGTAAGGTGAAAACGAATTGGATTCAATCTGGATTGCTAACCGGTTGCCAAGTTCGAACATCGAATACGGATAACTACGTAAGCTTAGATGACCAATTTATACGTCTCTATGAAAAAGGGGTTGCTAGAGCATTTCTAGGACATTACAGAAGGTCAGATGGTTCCGTACAACCCACTTTTATCTTAGGATCAGATGAAAAGACTAGCGCTCCAGCAGGCGCTTTATTTATGTCTCAAGCAGGTGCAGGATGGTCTGGGGCTTATGCGAACATTGGTATTGGCGATGGGATAGAAAATGGTGAAATCAAAAAATCTGTGTATTGGGAGTTACAAAGAAACGGACTCAGTGTGCTAAACGCGAATGATTCCCATGTTTTTTATGCTGGGAAGGGGAATTGGTATTTTAGACGAGGGAAAACGGGGTTATATCAAACTTCGCTAGTCGTTGAAGATCATGGTACAGATTCAGATTTACGATTACCGAATATCACTTTACGTAATAGCCGTGCAGCAGGATATACTGGCGTTCTCCAAGTGAAGTCACCTGTTACACAAAATGG
>NZ_JAEHBI010000195.1:0-606 GCF_016483705.1 Bacillus cereus group sp. N6 | reverse complement strand
GCTTTTGGTCTACCAAGGTGTTTTCCTTGTTTTTTAGCTAAATCAATTCCTTCTCTTTGACGTGTTTTGATTTTGGTACGCTCTTCTTCTGCCAACCAAGAAAGAATTTGAAGCACAAGGTCCGTAATGAGGTTTCCTAGGTTATCTTGATATTTTGTTGTATCTAATAAAGGCATGTCGATGATGACAATATGTGCTCTTATATTTTTTGTGATATCTTTCCATTCATTTAAAATCGCTTCTTTATTTCTCCCGAAACGATCCAATGATTGGACATATAAAATATCCCCTTCTCGCAACATCATTTTGACAAGTTGATAATTCTTTCTATTAAAATCTTTTCCAGATTGCTTATCGATAAAGATATCGCGTTCATCAATCCCAACTTGTTTCAAGGATTCTATTTGTCTACCTTCATTTTGATCTTTACTACTCACTCGTATATATCCGAATTTTCTGTTATTCAACATTTGTAAGTCCCCTCTATTTTGTTTACATAAGAATATTATAACAGAAAAACGGACCAAAAGGTGTCGTTTTTATAGAACCGTTCCTAAAATAGAAATTCAATGTTTAGGAACTGAATTTTCATAGATTTCATCCAGT
>NZ_JAEHBI010000194.1:0-617 GCF_016483705.1 Bacillus cereus group sp. N6 | reverse complement strand
ACCTCGAACTTGTTTATTTGTTTTTAGTATAAACTCTCTGTTCGGTGTGTCTATCATTTAGACTAGCATCAAAAGAGAATGTCACCGTAAAAGTCGGAGCAAAATTATTACCACAAGATTTGGTTACCGTACAAGATAATCAGGATGCAAACCCTACCGTAACGATTGGAGCGTATGATACGAGCAAAGCAGGAGATGTTTCAGTAGAAGTGATGGCAGCCGATAAAGCAGGAAATCTTTCTGTTACGAAAGTGGTAGTCAAAGTAGTAGAAGAACAAAAGCAAGACCCACCTGTTGAACCACCAAACGAACCCGAGAAACCATCGTCTACAGAAGACACATCCAAACAGGTGCCAGTTGAACAAGGAGCGCAAGTGTAGTGGGAATGGGGGATGCTGTTTATACAAACATGCTCTATACAGCTCAGCAAAGTAAGAACGGGCAGGTGTTTATCATTGACCCAAAGTCGAATGGGAGAGAGCTGGACATAAAATGGGGAGAGAAGAAAGGGAGTGGTTACGATGAAACAAAAGGTAAAGAATCTGTAACTACTCAGCTTTTTCAGACAAAAAAGCAGGCCAAATACATGTTTCCGATTTGAAAACATGAAAAAAAAT
>NZ_JAEHBI010000193.1:0-636 GCF_016483705.1 Bacillus cereus group sp. N6 | reverse complement strand
GGTTGCGGGGACAGGATTTGAACCTGCGACCTTCGGGTTATGAGCCCGACGAGCTACCGTGCTGCTCCACCCCGCGACAATATAATGTTTTTTTAAAAAATGGAGGAGGTAGAGGGATTCGAACCCCCGCGCGACTCTCGCCGCCTGTCGGTTTTCAAGACCGATCCCTTCAGCCGAACTTGGGTATACCTCCGAGATATAAAGCTTTAGTGGTGGACCTTGTAGGACTCGAACCTACGACCGGACGGTTATGAGCCGTCTGCTCTAACCAGCTGAGCTAAAGGTCCTTTATGGTAGCGGCGGAGGGGATCGAACCCCCGACCTCACGGGTATGAACCGTACGCTCTAGCCAGCTGAGCTACACCGCCATAAAATATATTAAAATAAGTGGAGCCTAGCGGGATCGAACCGCTGACCTCCTGCGTGCAAGGCAGGCGCTCTCCCAGCTGAGCTAAGGCCCCGTGTTTTTGGAAAATCGGGAAGACAGGATTTGAACCTGCGACCCCCTGGTCCCAAACCAGGTGCTCTACCAAGCTGAGCCACTTCCCGTTAATAAAAGCGCGCCCGAGAGGAGTCGAACCCCTAACCTCTTGATCCGTAGTCAAACGCTCTATCCAATTGAGCTACGGGCGCATA
>NZ_JAEHBI010000192.1:0-653 GCF_016483705.1 Bacillus cereus group sp. N6 | reverse complement strand
ATGATTCAAAATCAATACGTTGATGAATATATTGAAATGTATAAGACAGGGAAAATTAAGCTAAATAAAGAGCGCATTATGCTAATTGAATACCTGGAGAAATACATCTTCATACGTGATGACTTGTATTTCGATAATGAAATGCATGAGGATTATATAAAATTCACTGAGAAATGGTACTTTGAATTACAACCATTCCAAAAGTTCCTAACAGCATTCGTTTTTCTTTTCTATAAAGAAGATGATTCTGTTTTTTACGAGCAATTTTTAATTATGATGGCTCGTGGTGGTGGTAAAAATGGTTTAATTTCATCATTATGCCATTTCTTTATTAGTCCGCTGCACGGAATAGATCGATACAATGTTTCAATTGTGGCTAACAACGAGAAACAAGCGAAAGTTTCTTTTCGTGAAGTGTATGATGTAATTGAAGGTAAAGAAGTATTAGAAGATATGTTTTATCGAACTAAGGTTGAAATCCTTGGTAAGGATACAAAAAGCGTTATGCAATATCACACATCTAATGCAAGTTCAAAAGACGGACTTCGTGATGGTTGTGTTATTTATGATGAAATACATCGATATGAAAACTTTGATGTAGTAAATGTATTCTCTAGTGGACTTGGAAAAGTGCCAAATGCTAGAGAATTTTT
>NZ_JAEHBI010000191.1:0-657 GCF_016483705.1 Bacillus cereus group sp. N6 | reverse complement strand
ACCAAAGTTCCTTCACTAATCGAATGCCCAAAACAATCTTGAAAGAATTCCTTTGTTCGTTTTAAAGAAAGACACTGATAATGCGTTAAATAAGGAACTAGTCTTTTTATATTCGGGCCATATTGGACAGGACGAGAGACGGTAGGAGGAAACGGAGCTTCTTGGATGGCATGGCAATGTGGGCATTCTTTCTGTTCTACTTTATGTTCTGTTACTTCTATTTGAATAGGTGGTAAGTCATACACTTGGCGAATGCGGTATCCTTTTACAGGCTCATGGTCCAAAGAAGTATGGCAACAAGTACAATATGCAGGAGAATACGTAATTGTATGGTCTGGAGTCGCTGCCAAACCAAGAGTATGTCCTTTGTGGCCCAACTGGCCACCAGTTTGACGATGAGATGATTTGCGTAAACTTTTTGTAACAGGCTTACGCAAACCATCTGTAGAAGGTGGTTTATGACTATTTGTAGAGTTTTTTTTTGAAGCATTTTCTAGTTCTTGTATACGTTTTTCTAACTTAGAAAATGTTTCTTCAAATAAAGAAATAACAGCTTCAGGTCCTTTTTTATATGCATTTAAAATGACTTTTCGATCGACCATATTATCACCTCCACACTGTTTGATATACTCAGTATTTACAAATGAGAGGCATATG
>NZ_JAEHBI010000190.1:0-674 GCF_016483705.1 Bacillus cereus group sp. N6 | reverse complement strand
CCGTTCTTAGCAAGAATGATTGTCCAGTCATAGAACAGTTGTAATGAATCCTCATCAGCAAGTAACCAACCATGTAATTTTTGATTATGCTGCCATCCACAAAACTGATAAAACACCTTCATGATCGTAATCTTTTCGTTATTCGCATCCTTCCAGGACTTGAACCATGTATCAATTCCGTTAAAATTTTGTTCCGCAGCTTGCATGACTTTCGCAGGAATTAAGTTTTGTCTTGATATCCCAATTCGGTTATCTTCTGGATCAAGATAGATATTTGCGCCTGATTTCCAAATTGAACTTATAATTTCTAAAACTTTCAAACCTCTCACCTCTATTACTAAACCGTTATTAAACAGTTACTGAAAATCGTTAAAAACGCTCTTTACTAACTAATAGTTATTTAAAATAACTCACTTCAGCCTTACAGCCCCAAGGGTTTTACCCTAAATCATTACTTTAGTTATCGGTACTGAGCATTACAGCTCCTAATATATATATTTATTTTTTTATTTTTATTTATATAAAAACCAAATAACTAAAATAACTAAATATATATAAAAGGTAACTTGAACCCTTGATATGACTGGTTTTCTAAGCAGTTATTAAAAGTTACTGAAAGTTATTTAACTAACACAATAGTTATTGAGTAACCTTGAATTTGCTGTTTTCACTAG
>NZ_JAEHBI010000019.1:0-89139 GCF_016483705.1 Bacillus cereus group sp. N6 | reverse complement strand
ACACACATATCAAGGTTCCTGCTCCCTACAGTACATACGAAGTTTGAAATGTTGAATCAAGTCTTTTCACAGAAAAAAGCACACCTATTTTGATGCGCTTCTCTCCAACATACTATTCTATTATTTCATCGCTTCCTTCACAACATCTTGAATCATAACGACTTCTGTTTTCATATCAACAGACAGTGCTTCTTCATCAATACATTCATACCAAAACGCTAAGTGCTTTTTATCAATTTCATGATGAGAATTTTCGACAAGAGCCCCGCCTTCTCCTTGCACAGAATACCAATATAAGTATTCTTCTCCATCTCTTATTTCCCGGAAAATTGTCTCAACGTACATCTTTTCGTCGTTTAGTGTCAAAAGCACTTCTTTCATATTGTCATTAAGAAGCTGCATCCATGCATCTACACGCTGACTTTTACCTTGTTTCACTTTGAATCTCGTTAACTCTACATTCATTTTTATTCCCCCGTTTTCTTGCGTACAAACAATCTATATTCTATTGGATGATTAAAACTTAATTTACTAGCTAGTTTTTGCGAAGGAATATTGTCTACATAACAATCCCAGCACGGTGTAATATCATTTTGCATGCAATGTTCAATGAACCGCTTTGCAACAGCTTGTGCTAATCCTTTTCCTTGATATGATTCATGCGTCACAATATCAATTTCAGCAAATCCATTCCCATTAAATATCGAAACACATTCAGCTACAATCATCCCATCTTGTTCTATACAAAACCCAAAGCCATTATTTAAAAATGCTTCAGTTGATCCCCAATATTCTTTATAATACACCTCTGTAAATTCATTGCTTCGTTCTATATCTCTTTTATCAATACGCTTCACTTCATATGTATTTTTGTTTGCATCTTGTTTTCTCTCTTCAGAAATTTCTCGTTGAAATTTCATTCGAGGCATGTCCCGAAGTGCATTACTAAAACGCCCTTCAATCATCATTTCCCACTCTTCACTTGAAGCGAAGAGTGTAAATCTCTTCTCTGTTTTTTCAATAGCTATTTTTAAATACATAAATAAATCTTCATTATAATTTTGATCATCCGTATGACCAAATAAATAATAGATACCATTAGCTGTACGAATTAATCCTGCTGTTAACTTCTCGTTGGCAAAAATCTCGCCATCTATCATTTGGTCACATACCGCATAAGCAAACGTCGTCGTTGTTGTATTACTTTCTAAAATCGGAAGGATTTTTTTATACTCGGCTATAGATAATTTCTTCATAATTGCTCCACTTTAATCGTATCAGCTTCTATATTTTCAAAACAAAGATTTACTGTTCTCTTTAACGCTCTCGTTCTATGAATCGTGCATACTGGAATTAAGATAGAATCATTTGGCTTTAAAACCGCCGTTTCTCCATCTTCAAAATCGATAAGTAATTCTCCCTCTAACACAATAAATAATTCATCCGAATTAGAATGATAGTGCCAATCATATTCACCAGTAAATACAGCGATTCGTAAGCAATGACTATTTACATTTGAAACGACGAAGTTTTTATGTTGATCTTGAATGCCCTTCGTTAATTCTAATAAATTCACAGTCTCCATATTTCGTCCCACCCTTTCATTAGTCGTTCTTCTGCAAAAACAACTTAGTCTCCACCACCTCCGCAATCTCCTCCACTATCACTTGAGCTGCTACAATCGTTGCTACTGTAGTCACCGAATCCACTTGATGAGCTTGAAGCATCTGAAGATTTTTTTCTCATTTTTCTTTGCTTATCGTTCTTACTTTCATAACTAGGCCACACTTTATTAAATAATATAAAGAATAAGACTAGCTCTATTGCGACAAGGAGATACCCAAAAACATTCTCAATAATATTGGGTGTTATCCCAAAACTGTAAAACACCCTAGCTGAATAAAGACACAAAATTACATACAGAGCCATACAAATATACCGAAATGTTTTCTCTATCATAATGACTATTTTTTGTGATAGAGGTATGTTCTGTTCCTGTTTTTTCTTCATATACTTTTGTCTTTTAACTTGCCTTTTCTTCCTCTTTTTACTCCCCATTGAATCTCCTCTTCCGACTTCTTTTTTCATTTAATTCCAAATTATCACAAAAAATAACATTATAACAAGCTATATTTCACGTAAAGTTTTGTTTACCTTTTGTAAAGTTTTATTTACTTATTACCTAAAAATGGATATAATAAATGTAACAAATTTACAAAAAGGAGACTTTGTATATTTGATTAAAAATAAGGTGAAACAATTCCGCGTCATTAGAGACATCACCCAAGAACAATTAGCTTCCTCTGTTCAAATCACTAGACAATCCCTCATCGCTATCGAGAAGAATAAATACAACCCGAGTTTAGAATTAGCATTGAAATTATGTGAGTTTTTCAACTGTAAAGTAGAAGATTTATTTCAATTAGATAAAACTGGGGAGGAAAAAGAATGAAAAACCCTTTTAATCAAAAGTTCATTTCGCATCTTACCTTTTTATTGTTAGGTTCAACTTTTCTTTATTTCACTAGTAATGATGAAGAAAAAATTACTTCTGTCCTTCTATTCGCTGGCGTATTTATACTCTTAGACTCGATACTATTCGTAGTGAAACAAATATTCTTTAAGAAAAAAAAGAGCGATCCCGAAAAATATCCATTACCTGAGATGGATGAAAGAATCGAGAAGATGAGTTTAAAACTTATGGCGCAAATTTTTGGTCTCTCTCATTTAATCGGTTCTGCGATACTATTTATTTTATATATCACTGACAAAAATTCGATGATACGAGTTGAGTATGCCTTGTATTACTTATTCGGCATTCTTTTCTTTACAATGATGTTCGGATTGAAAATTGTAAAGAAACTAGACAATTAATCCAAGCAAAAAGCCCCTCCTTACGAAAGGAGGGGCTTACATGTATTTCTATTATGATAAAGCAGGAGCTTTTTCAAGAAGCTCTTTCGCATCAGCATATTGTAAACCGTGTGCTTCTGCAACTGCTTCGAATGTTACATATCCGTCTAATGTGTTAATACCTTTTAATAATGCAGTGTTGCCTAAGCAAGCATATTTGTAACCTTTGTTCGCAATTTGTACTGCATATGGTACTGTTACGTTTGTTAATGCAAGAGTTGATGTACGTGGAACCGCACCTGGCATATTAGCAACTGCATAATGAACAACGCCATGTTTTTCGTAAGTTGGGTTGTCGTGAGTTGTAATACGGTCAGTTGTTTCGAAAATACCACCTTGGTCAATCGCGATATCTACAACGACAGAACCTGGTTCCATTGATTGAATCATTTCTTCTGTTACAAGTTTTGGCGCTTTTGCACCTGGAATTAATACCGCACCAATAACAAGGTCAGATTCTTTTACAGCTTCTGCAATGTTGTATGGATTAGACATTAACGTTTTTACTTGGTTACCGAAAATATCATCTAGTTGACGAAGACGCTCTGCACTTAAGTCGATGATTGTTACATCTGCACCTAAGCCTACTGCAATCTTAGCTGCGTTTGTACCAGCTTGACCACCGCCGATAATTGTTACTTTGCCACGTTTTACCCCTGGAACGCCTGCAAGTAAAATACCTTTACCGCCTTTGTTTTTCTCAAGGAATTGTGCACCGATTTGTGCAGACATACGACCAGCTACTTCACTCATAGGTGCAAGTAATGGTAAAGAACGATTGTCTAATTGCACTGTTTCGTATGCAATTGATACAACTTTGTTATCAATTAATGCTTTCGTTAATTCTGGTTCTGGAGCTAAGTGTAAGTATGTGAATAAAATTAAACCTTCGCGGAAATAGCCGTATTCACTTGCAACTGGCTCTTTTACCTTCATAACCATATCTTGATTCCATGCTTCTTCAGCAGTTTCAACAAGTTTCGCACCAGCTTGTACGTATTCTTCATCTGTAAAGCCTGATCCTATACCTGATCCTTTTTGAACAAAAACTTCATGACCATTTTGTACTAAATGTACAGCTCCCGCTGGCGTCATCGCCACACGGTTTTCATTGTTTTTAATTTCTGTTGGAATACCGATACGCATTATTAGTTCCCCCTTGAGTTATGAAATGACCCCTGAATCATTTTTTAAAGCGCTTTCTACGCTCTTATATTTTAACATAATATCTCAATATTTGACAAAAAATAATACAAGTTTTCCGATAGATTTAATCTTACATTAAAGGACAGTATTATCCGCACCTCTCAGCGTAAAGGATAAACTGTCCAATTATTCAAAACTTCACCTTATTTCACTCTATCGATGTCTATGAATAACATCTACTGCACCAGTTACTTCAATAATTGTACCGGTAATCATATCGGAATCGTCTTCACATAAAAACGAAATCGTTCTTGCGATATCTTCACCTGTTCCAGATCTACCAATTGGTGTTTTATGTTCTTTCAATTGACGTGCTTCTTGAATTGTCGCTTCTTTCATTTCACCAATAATATCACCAGGACATACCATATTTGCAGTAATACCATATTCTGCTTCTTCGTAAGCAATTGTTTTCGTTAATGAAACAAGTCCTACTTTCGCTGCTGCAAAAGCTGAACGATAAATCCATCCCGGTGCGCTATCTGCCCCTTGGAATCCGTAATTAATAATACGGCCAAAGTTCTGTTTTCTCATAACCGGAACGACAAGTTTTAATAAATGAAATACCGCTGTTAAATTCCCCTGAATCATTTCATTCCATTCGTCTTCTTCATAATCGACTAACTTTTTTCGTTCAAATACATATGGACCAGCATTATTAATTAAAAAGTCAATTTTACCAAAACGGCTTATCGCTTCTTCTACTATTTTATGTAAATCTTCCTTTTTCGTGACATCCGCTTGCACGAATTGTAGACGCTCTTCCATATTTTTATATGTTTCTTTCATCGTTTCCATAGCAGTTATATCGCTATGATATGTTACTGTTACTGAATACCCTTTAGCCAATAACTTTTCTGTTACTTGCTTTCCTAAACCTTTCGTACCGGCTGTAATGAGCGCGTGTCTCACAAACATGCCTCCTTTTAAATTGCTATACTTCATATGTAACAAGTTCTCGCCTCAATTACAACTAAAATGAATTAAAGCAAAGTTTTCAAAATTCTGTAACGTTTCTGGCAAGCACATTACCAAAATTTGTTTTATAATAAAGTTGTAAACGGTAATAAAAATGATTGGGAGGAATTTACTATGAATAATACATATACAAATATTTTAATCGCGGTGGATGGTTCTAAAGAAGCAGAAAGAGCTTTTAAAAAAGCAATTCAAGTCGCAAAACGCAACAATGCAACATTAACAATTGCTCATATCGTTGATGTAAAAGCATACTCAGCAGTAGAAGCTTATAGCCGCGCAATTGCTGAACGTGCAAATCTATTTGCAGAAGACTTATTAGAAGACTACAAAAAAACTGCGCTTGAAGCTGGCCTTGAAAAAATTGAAACTGTATTAGAATTTGGTAATCCTAAATCTAAAATTTCAAAAGAAATCGCTCCAAACCATAAAGTAGATTTAATTATGTGTGGTGCAACTGGTTTAAATGCTGTTGAGCGTTTCCTAATTGGTAGCGTCTCTGAACATATTATTCGCTATGCGAAATGCGATGTCCTTGTTGTTCGTGGTGATGAGGAGCAAGGTGATCTTTAATTCATAAATAAAACACCAAGTCCACATGTTTTACTGGTGGATAAGGGAAATGAAGCTTTAGGCTTGAATAAACAATAAATACATGTTGTTAAACAATGATAAAAAAGGAGTGGGTAATCCACTCCTTTTTTTCACGAATGTGTAAGAAGAATAAAGATGTTTAATTTTACTCATAAAAATAAATCTTCTCTGTTTTTCTCCACTCTTACATGGATTTTAAAATCCTCATTTTTTAATTGATTTTCTAATCAAGTTTAAACTGTATTCTACTTAATTCTTTGAGTAATTGGATGGTCGTCTTTTAGTTGTAATAAATCCCATAAATTCCCGTACAAATCCTTGAATACTGCAACTATTCCATATTCTTGCTCTTTCGGCTCTCTCACAAATTCTATTCCTCTTGAAATCATTTCATTATAATCTCTCCAAAAATCGTCAGTATTTAAGAAAAGAAAAACTCTGCCGCCTGATTGGTTACCGATAAAGGAATCTTGCTCAGGTTTAGATGCTCTAGCCAGTAATATTGTGGTGCCGACTGAACCAGGAGGAGATACCACTACCCATCTTTTGTTTTGCTCTGGCTGATATATATCTTGGACTAGTGTGAAATTTAGTTTCTTTGTATAGAACTCTATTGCCTCATCGTAGTCTTTTACTACTAATGCGATATGAACTATTGATTGAACCATTATTATCCCTCCTATTATTACTGAATAAGCAAATTATAGTATAACATTTCTTGCTTTAATCTATCTATTAGCTTAATAACACAGGCTCTTGTTTTTCTTCATTTCACATACTTCACTATAAATACAAAACAACCAACCACTACAACAGCTACTGCCAACACATATGGCGGTAAGAACTTCAAAGACCATAATGCCATCATGATAGTCGCAACCATTAAATACGATTGTCGTGCATCTTCTGTCATTTTTTTACGAAGCAAGAATACATACAAATAACCGATTGGCGGCGTAATAAAGCAAAGAATATATATAATTTTAGATTTCAAATACCATTTTTGTTCCCCGAGCTTCTGTATATCTTCTTCTATTCTCTTATGCTCTTGCTCTCTCGCTTCTTCTACAAGCGGATTTTCCTCTTCTCCTCGCTTTTCTTTCATATAAGGAAGAAAGTGCACGAAAAAATAGTATGCAAATACGAACGCTCCAAATCCAATATTTAATCTTTCTAACGGAATATGCTCACTAAAAAAAACAGCAGTGAGTACTAAAGACAAACAGTACGTCATCATCCAAAATGAACGTTTTCTCTTTTTCCGTTCCATTTCTTTTTTATTTTGTACATGTTTTCTTTTCGAAAGCCATATCGAAATACAGCAATCTACTACAAATAGAATAAAGATAAATATCCCAACGTGTACTGTTTCTACATCCTCAAATGAAAAGATATTTGGGAATGCAACATGTAACACAATTAGCGTGTACAAAATTATCCCTATAAAATAAATACGTCTCATTTTCCATTCCTTTCTTATTTCCTAACTTTAGGTTAACATACATTTTTTAGAAATAGACGGACAAAATATATATTAAAAAAGGAGGATGCTATATGAATGATTCTGAACGTATTATTTTAGATGTGAACGGGAAAGAGCTCGAAATGTTAGATACAATCCGTACACATTTTAAAGAAAAACATGGTGTGGAACTAAGTAATGGTGCATTACTTAGAGATTTGATGGATATTGAGTATATTCGAATTACGGAAGATCGACATAAGTATGATTAACTTTAAGCAATAAAAATCACAAAAAAGGTACGCTTCTCTCTACTAAGATTCGCGTACCTTCTGCCCTATAAATCAATCAACTTCCAACAAACTCTCCAACTAATCCCTTCGCCTTCTCCAAAGCTTTCTCAATTTGCTCAAATCCTGTCCCGCCAGCACTGTTACGACGCTTTACAGCTGCATATGGTGAAAGAACTTCATACAAATCTTCTTCAAATAATGAGCTCATTTCTTTATATGTTGCAAGTGGTACATCTACTAAATAAATTCCTTTTTGTGTGCAGTGTAGCACTAGCTTCCCAACAATTTCATGAGCTTGACGGAATGGGAGTCCTTTACTTGCCAAGTAGTCAGCAATTTCTGTTGCGTTAGAGAAATCTTGCGTCACAGCTTGCCCCATTTTTTCTTTGTTTACAGTCATCGTCTCTAGCATGCCTGCCATAATATGAAGGCAGCCTTCTACTGTTTTTACTGTATCAAACATTCCTTCTTTATCTTCTTGCAAGTCTTTATTGTAAGCGAGCGGTAATCCTTTCATGACTGTAAGTAAACTAAATAAATTACCATATACTCTGCCTGTTTTACCACGAATAAGTTCCGCCATATCCGGATTTTTCTTTTGTGGCATAATGCTGCTTCCCGTTGCGTATTGATCGCTCATTTCAATAAATTGAAACTCTTGGCTACTCCATAAAATAAGTTCTTCGCAGAAGCGTGATAAGTGCATCATGAGCATAGATGAGTTACTTAGGAACTCCAGTATGAAATCACGATCGCTTACTGCATCTAAACTATTTTCATAGATTCCATTAAATCCAAGAAGCTCCGCACTATATTCTCGGTCAATCGGGAATGTTGTCCCAGCTAATGCTCCTGCTCCTAATGGTGAAATGTTAATGCGCTTTAATGAATCTTCATAACGATTCACATCACGCTCTAACATCCAAAAGTAAGCGAGAATATGATGTGCAAATGAAATTGGCTGCGCACGCTGCAAATGCGTATAACCAGGCATAATGGTTTCAATATTATTTTCTGCTTGATGAACAAAAACAGTTTGCAATTGTTTTGTAGCTTTTATAATATGTTCTACTTTTTCTTTCAAATATAAATGCATATCAGTCGCTACTTGATCATTACGGCTTCGTCCTGTATGAAGTTTCCCTCCTACTTCACCGATTTGTTCAATTAACATTTTTTCAATGTTTAAATGAATATCTTCTGCTTCTACTGAGAATTGAAGCTTATTCTCTTTTGCTTCTTTTAATAAATACTGAAGCCCTACCTTTATTTTCTCTGCTTCTTCTTTCGTAACGATACCTTGCTTTGCTAGCATCGTTACGTGTGCAATACTTCCCTTTATATCTTGATTTACTAATTGTTGATCGAAGGAGATGGATGCTCCAAACTCTTCAACCCACGCTTCCGCTTCTTCTGTAAAACGTCCGCCCCAAAGTTTGCTCACGCTTCCACCTTCTTTTGATTCACTTGGCTGTATACTTTCGTCGGTAAACCGAATAATGAAATGAATCCAACTGCTGCATCATGATTAAATTCGTCCTGAGCAGTATATGTTGCTAATTTTTCGTCATATAAAGAGTACTCAGATTTACGTCCTTCTACAATCGCATGGCCTTTAAATAATTTCACACGCACTGTACCTGTTACATTTTTTTGCGTTTCTTGTAAGAAAGCATGAAGCGCTTGTTTTAAAGGAGAGAACCATAAACCGTTATAAATAAGTTCTGTTATTTTCTGCTCAATCACCGGTTTAAAATGTGCTACTTCTTTTACGTGCGTTAAATCTTCCAGCTCTTTATGTGCTGTGATTAACGTCATTGCCGCTGGACATTCGTATACTTCACGCGATTTAATACCAACGAGGCGATTTTCTACGTGATCGATACGTCCAACGCCATGTTTTCCAGCAAGCGCATTCAACGTTTTAATTAATTCTGAAAGTGAATATGCAGTGCCATTTAAAGTAGTCGGTACACCTGCTTCAAAGCCGATTTCTACAAACTCTGGTTTATTCGGTGTATCTTCTAATGCCAATGTCATCTCATACGCATCTTCTGGCGGCGCTGCCCATGGATCTTCTAAAATACCACATTCGTTACTGCGTCCCCATAAGTTTTGATCGATTGAAAACGGGCTGTCTAAATTAATCGGAATGGGTACATCGTTTTCTTTTGCATATGCAATTTCTTCTTCACGTGACCATTTCCATTCACGTACAGGCGCAATCACTTCTAAGTAAGGATTTAACGCTTGAATAGAAACTTCAAAACGAACTTGATCATTCCCTTTCCCTGTACATCCGTGTGCAACTGCAGTCGCCCCTTCTTGTTCTGCAATTTCTACTAATTTCTTAGCGATAAGTGGACGAGATAATGCAGAAACGAGAGGGTATTTCCCTTCGTATAACGTGTGCGCTTGCATCGCCATCAATGCATATTCATTTGCAAATTCCTCTTGAACATCAATCATATATGATTTAATTGCACCTACTGAAAGTGCCTTTTCTTTTACGAATGCTAAGTCTTTACCTTCCCCTAAGTCTAAACAAAGCGCGATAATATCATAATTCTTCTCTTGTAACCATTTAATTGCAACGGAAGTATCAAGACCTCCAGAATATGCTAATACCACTTTTTTCTTCTCCATTTTGCATCCCCTTAAAGAATAAATATTCATTTTCTTTTATAATAATACACACTTTAACACCTTTCACAAAATGTATCAAGAGTCATTTTCAAATTTTTTCAAACAATTCCGTCGAGCTTCTTTCTGTTTTCATGTACAATATAAGCAGGAAAACGGGGGTGAACTTATGGAAAAGTATTTCTTATACGATGATCATCTAGGAATTGAAATTCCGTATTTACAAGAAGATTGGGAAGATATCCCCGAAAAAATACAGCATGCTATTTTATTAAAGTGGGAACAAGTTCGAGGAAAGATTCCTGATCGTATAAAAGAACTCGAGCACTCTATTAATGCAAAGCAGCATCATTTAAATAACGAAGAAAACTTCAAAATTTCTTGCAAACTTAATTCAGAAATTGCCGATCTCGCTTCCATCATTAATGACCTTTGGCTTTGGTATCGACTCACTCAAAATGTATCTGAGGGAAAAGCACACCAATGAAAAAAGCATGCCCCTCAATTACTTTGGGTCATGCTTTTTTGTCGTAACACGATTTACAATATATTTCTTGTGCTGTTTTCGCTAAACACAAATCGAACGGTCCAACTAATATACTTCTTTCCTTTGGCAACTTTACAAAAGCAACGAGCTCTTCTTCATATTGAATCTTTTTCTGACATGAAACGCATACTAATTCTTTTCTTTTGAACATGTCTTTTAGCATATCTTCTCTCTCCCTTTCATCTATCTATATTGATATAATCTCATAACAATTAAGACTTGTAAAAAAATGACACATTCTGAAGCAAATTATTCATATACTATGTACAAAAGGAGGTCTCAATTTTATGCGAGCTTTCATTATTATCGCTTTAACTTTTTTAAGTGTGATTAGCTGGGATACGTTTTTTAAAGATAAAGGTGACCAGAAAGATACAACTGAATAAACGCCATCTCTTTCTTACTTATTGGACAAACTTTAAAACACTGTCCAATTCTGCAAAATAACTTAGGCTTTTCTACAAAAATATTTAAACATAACAATTTTTGTAGATTTCCTCCGCTTATTGTCGGTTTCCATCCGCATACATTTTTTGAAAGTATGATATAATAATATAAATCTTGAAGGAAGGGATTTTGATATCATGATCGCTCGAAGGAGCATGTGGCATCGTATTGACGAATCATACACGTAGCGTATTTTTCAGCTCAGATACTTTAGTCTAGCGAAAAAAATACGAGAGTGGGGAAATTATGATTGCCCGAAGGATAATTTGGCAAAAAAAAGACTCTTCTTACACGTAGCGTTTTGTTTAGGACTTAATTGTTACTAGCTAAACAAAACAAAGAAGAGCAGGATTGCTAAATGAAGAATCCTACTCCACGTTTTGTTTAGTCGTTTTAAGACTTAAACTAAAACGAAGGTAGGGAGAATTGATGGACGAGAGGATTATTCGTTATTTCTTCAGCGACATATAGCGTAGTTAGTTTTTTCGTAAACTAACTGAAGCTACATGTGAGCTCGTAGTTAGTTTACAACACAAAAAGGACTACTAACTACGGAAAGAAGGAATAACGATGAGGAACATCCAAAGTCGACAAATTATTAAAGAAATTTTTATGGTTTTAATCGGTTCATTTATTTTAGCAGCAGCGCTATATCACATTCACTTCCAAAACCACTTAACAGAAGGTGGATTTGTAGGAATTGCACTATTTATCCAAAATTTTTATGATATTTCACCATCTATTTCAACTGTAATTATGGATATCCCAATTATTTTATTATGTGCTTCATTTTTAGGTAAAAAAATGGTTGGTTATTCATTCCTAGGTTCGATTTCATTCGGAGTATTTTATTCTCTTATGGAAAATTTTTCTCCATTTACGGTCGATTTATCAAATAATTTATTTATAGCTGCAGTAGTTGGCGGTGCGTTAGCTGGTATTGGACTCGGTTTTATATTGCGATTTGGCGGTGCAACCGGCGGAGACGACATTTTAACAATTGTATTAAGTAAACGAACTCGTTTTACAATTGGGCAAATTTTCTTCGTCTTTGACGCGATTGTTCTTGCGCTTTCATTATATTATTTAAATTGGACAGAAATTGCTTTTACTATTCTTTCAATTGCTGTACAGGCAAAAACATTGGATTTAATTTATTATCCAAAAGCAGAGAAGAAAGCAGAAAAGCAACCAGTATCTATTCCAATGTCCAAAAAGCATGCAACAAATTAAAAAAAGCGAAAGGCTTCGGCCTCTCGCTTTTTTTATGCTCTTTTTTCCTTCTCGACTATGTGGCGCACTTGATAAAATCTATTCGCAAATTCAGTAACATTTCTTGTTAAACGATAGTTTACTGTAGACCCAATTGCCATTCCAATGACCGGGATACCTTGGAATAATTTACGACGAAGAGCATAAATCGAAAATGTTTTCAAAATTTGTTTTAACACAACCTCAGTAGAAGCTGGCTGTAACACCGCTTCGTCTCCTTCATAGAAGAATGAGTCTTCTTGCTCTAGCTCTTGCAATAAATTGTACCATGCGTATTGCTGAAGCCTTCCTGGTAGTAATGACGCATGAAACACCTTTAACGCAAGCATCATTTCATAAGGCTTGTTCACATCATGTCCAAATGATGTTGCAATAAGTTGAACAGCCTTCACATTTAATGCAATCATAACCGGAAAATCAGCCGTTAATAATAATAAACCTCCAGCACCCGTTGCTCCGCCTTGTACGAATGAATATAGGCGATGTCGCGCTGTTTGCTGCTCTGCTATGTATGTTAACTGATCAATAGATAATGCTTTCAAATCTTCTAGTTGCTCAATTGATTCATCAAATAATCTCGACGTTCCTAAAATACGATTACGCGCGTCTAACTGTGATTGTGAACTTTGAATCAATGCATGCAAATGAAAGAGCCATCCATCTGCTTTCGTAAAGAAATCTTTTCGTTTTTTCTCAGGTAATTTCGCAATTGTCGTATGTACCCATTTATCAAACATTTTTTGAAAATCAGTCGCTTCTTGCTCAACTAATTGCGATTCCCATTCTTTTATATTGTCTAAAATGGCTTGTTCTCGCTTCGATCGCATCGTAACAACCACCTCGTTCGATTTTTTTCTATTGTAACATATTTCTGCTTATTCTTTGCAAATATGCTTGTCTATCTTTATTCACATTCCATTTTTTAGTGACATAAAATATTAGCAAAAAGGATGAGATAAATCACATGAATCTATCCAATATAAAAAAAGAATATAATGCAGTATTCAGCTTAGGACAAAACTGCTGGCCTGCTTGGGCGTTATACCAATTCGAATTATCACCCTTTTTTGGTGTTATCGATTTTATGCTAAGCCCTTCATTAGAAAAAGTGAATGTATTATTACAAAATCGATTTGACCATTTTCTACAGTTCGAAAACTTATCTTTCATCTCATTTTGGGATGATGGTGCGAAATTAAGACTCCGTGACAACCTATATGAAATCGACTCCTGCCACGACTTTAAAACAGATGTAAACACACCAACTTCTTGGCCTTCTTATACAGAAGTTAAGTTAAACTATGAGCATCGAATTCATCGTTTTCTAACTACAATTGAAACGGCAGAATCCATATTGTTTATTCGAACTGAAGGAACATACGAGGAAGCGCATTCTTTGGAACACATTTTATCTCAAATAGTTAAACATAAATTCTCTGTCCTATTACTACTTCCTGCAGATGTACCAAATGTTGCCCAAGAAGATTGGGGATTACAAAATATTTGCGTTATAAAATGCCCTATTATGGATGTATACCAGTAC
Source organism: Bacillus cereus group sp. N6 (assembly GCF_016483705.1). Taxonomy (NCBI): domain Bacteria; kingdom Bacillati; phylum Bacillota; class Bacilli; order Caryophanales; family Bacillaceae; genus Bacillus; species Bacillus cereus group sp. N6. The sequence continues at coordinate 75,241 of NZ_JAEHBI010000019.1, read as the reverse complement.
AATGAAGCATTTTGGAGTGACCTATTTGATGGGATCACGATTAGACCGCAGGCCTAAATACACGATACTTTTTATTACAAAACACATTATAATCATCCTTATACAAAAGAAATAAGGAGTGATTATATATGTATCCACGTGCAAAAGCTTTTGGCATTGCTATACATCACGGTAGACTTCTCGTACAAGAATATCATACAGGCGATGAAACATATTACCGACCTCTTGGCGGTTCAATTGAACTTGGTGAAAAATCAGCACATACCGTTATTCGCGAATTTCAAGAAGAGCTTCACACAGAAGTGGAAATCACTAATTATTTAGGCTGCTTAGAAAATATCTTTCATCTAGATGGAGAAATTGGTCATGAAATCATTCAGCTATATTCTTTACGCTTATTAGACATGTCACTATATGAAATGGAAATACTGAATATACAAGATGAACAAACACTGTCATATGCAAAATGGATTTCCCTCACTGCATTCATTCAAAAAGAGAAAGCACTATATCCAGATGGAATCTTGAAATATATCCAATAGAAAAAAGACGAAACCCTATAGGATCTCGTCTTTTTTTCATATAGTATATTAACCAATATCTCCAAGACGTAGTACGTCACGAGCGATCATAACTTCTTCGTCAGTTGGAATTACGATAATTTTTACTGGAGAGTGTGGGAAGCTGATGAATGCTTCTTCACCAAATACGTTATTACGTTTTACGTCGAAGTATACGCCCATGTACTCAAGGCCTTCTAATACACGCTCACGAATAATCGCACTGTTTTCACCTACACCAGCTGTAAAGATGATAGCGTCAACGCCTTTCATACGAGCTGTGTAAGAACCGATGTATTTGTGGATACGGCTTACGAATACATCAAGTGCTACTTTCGCACGGTGGTCGCCTTCTTCTTCTTTCGCAATGATGTCACGTAGGTCACTAGAGTAACCAGTAAGACCTAACATACCACTCTTCTTGTTTAATACGCTAACTACTTCTTCTACTGTTTGGCCTGTTTTTTCCATGATGTATGGAATTAAAGCAGGGTCAATGTTACCAGAACGTGTACCCATTGTTACACCAGCAAGTGGAGTGAAGCCCATAGAAGTATCGATAGATTTACCGCCTTCTACTGCTGCGATACTTGCACCATTACCTAAGTGACAAGAAAGTAAGCTTAAGCTTTCAAGTGGACGACCTAATAATTCAGCCGCACGCTCAGTTACGTATTTATGAGAAGTTCCGTGGAAACCGTATTTACGGATACCGAATTTTTCATAGTACTCATATGGTAGGCTGTATAAGAATGCAGATTCCGGCATTGTTTGGTGGAATGCTGTATCGAATACTGCTACTGCTGGTACGTTTGGTAATACTTCTTGGAATGCTTTAATACCAACAAGGTTTGCTGGGTTATGAAGTGGTGCTAAATCGCTTAACTCTTCGATATCAGCTAATACTTCATCAGTAATTAAAACAGAGTCAGCAAATTTTTCGCCGCCGTGAACAACACGGTGACCGATACCGCCAATCTCATCTAGAGACTTAACGATTCCGTTTTCAGTTAATTTTTTAAGAAGCATATTTACTGCTACTGCATGATCTGGAATATTTGTAATTTCTTTTTGTTTTTCGCCATCTACAGTAATAGTGAAGATACTATCTTCTAAACCGATACGTTCTACTAAACCTTTTGTTAATACTGTTTCACTTGGCATTTCAAATAATTGGAATTTTAAGGAAGAGCTTCCTGCGTTAATCGCGATGATTTTTGACATCTAGTCTTTCGCCCCTTTTTCTCTTGGTAGTTGTGTGGATATGTCCACAAACCGCTCGATTTTATCTGATCAAATTCACTAAATATGAAAACGTTTCATCATTAGTGAATTTTATACTCACGATTTTAATTTAAACATCGTCCGACATATATTTCAAGTGAAAAAATTGTAACACCAAGAAAAAATATATATTACAGATTTCAAAAAAATTCAGTTTAATCTAGTATATATTTAAAAATATGACATATCCTATAAAACTGTACTACATGAATTACTAATCCTGTTACATATACCTTGCCTTATTTGTGGGTTGCAAACCAAGTATTTAATTGATCCATAATGTTCTCCATCGCCTTCATGTTGGAGAATTTAGGTAACTCCACTAATAACGCCTGTTTTGGCATTGTTACACTAGGACCTTTCTTTTGGAGAACAAATATACTTTTTGCATTTTTCTCGTTTTTAAACATGGAAACAGGTAGCTGTAATAGCCCTTGAATAAAACATGTTTCTTTAATAAATGCATGTAATTTTGGTGCTTGATCACTTTCAAAAATGAAGTTTGGTACTAGGAAGAATAAGTACCCGCCTTCTTTCGTATGTTTCACACTTTGTTCAATAAATAGGTGATGGGCATACGACATTCCTTCATCTGCTTTTAACTTATATTCACTTGCACCGATTTCGTTTGGATAGTAACCAATCGGTAAGTCTGAAACGACTGCATCAACCGGATCGATATAAAGTGGCGCTAGTCCATCTTGATGGAAGAATTCGATTGCATGCTTTTGTAAATTCGCATTTACTAAAGCAAGTTTAATTAGCACTTCATCCACTTCTACACCAAATCCACTCATTGCTAGTCCTTCTTTGGCGCTATTAAATATTGTAGTCATTAAGTTACCTGTTCCAATTGCAGGATCTAAAACAGTAATTTCGTTTTGCCCTTGCATAAATTTATGGAATAAGTAGCTCATGAACATTCCAACTGCATCAGGCGTCATTTCATGATTCGCTTGTACGCCTTCTTTCATTCCTTTTAAAATGGCTAACTGAAATGCTTTACGAATTTCTTCACCTTTATATGTTTCTTCATTAAACGTACTATATTCACGATTCAGCCTTTCAATTGCTGATTCGGATAATTCCTCTTGTAAAATTGCTCCTTCAAACAAGTTATCACCTGTTTCTACAAGCGCCTCTAAATATGTTACATCTAATTCTTTACGTAAAACTACCGCAGAAGAATCAAAAATAGAAAATAATGTTTCTACTGTCTGACTCACGTACATTCCTCCTTCTCTCTTTTACACATAACTTATATCATACCACAAAGTGTTTTTTTCCAAAAAGAAAAAGCGACCTCCTGCAAAGAGCTCCCCTTTAAGTTATATATGATATAACGTTTTTTCTCATATATTGGTACCATTACGCAGCAATACATGAGAAAAAACGACCTCTTTATAAGAGGTCATTTCTTTACATTATTTTGCCGCTTTAGCTGCTTCTAATGCTGCTTCATAGTTTGGATGGCTTGTACCTTCGCTTACGTATTCTGCGTAAACTACTTTGTCGTTGCTATCTACTACGAATACTGCACGAGCAAGTAAACGAAGCTCTTTCATTACTAAGCCGTAAGCTTCACCGAATGAAAGATCGCGGTGGTCAGAAAGTGTAACAACATTTTCTAAACCGTTTGCTGCACACCAGCGTTTTTGAGCGAATGGTAAGTCAGCGCTAATTGTTAACACTTTCGCGTTTTCAATACCTGCTGCATCTTGGTTAAAACGACGTGTTTGTGCATCACACACACCTGTATCGATTGAAGGTACAACACTAATTAATTTTACTTCGCCTTTGTATGTTTCTAAACTTACTGGAGATAAGTCATTTGCTAATACTTGGAATTCTGGCGCTTGATCGCCAACTTTAACTTCTGTTCCAACTAAAGTCATTGGGTTACCTTTAAAAGTTACGTTTGCCACTTGAAAATCCTCCCTTATTTAAACAAAATATGTACAATGTAAATGATAGTTTGTCCCTATCGATAATGCAAATAAAATCGCTTTATTTACAAAAAAATTAAAGAAGCTAATCCATTGATTAGCTTCTTTATTTGTTAAATTTGAAATTCAGGATCGTCTTCTTTTCGTTTATCCATCATTTCTTTCACTTTATCAACAGCTTGTGGTGCTAATTCAATTATTTTATCGATGACGTGTGTTTGCTTATCTAAATGCAACACTTTTACACCTTCTCCATTTATTACAAGAAAAGCAACAGGATTAATAGAAACTCCTCCACCACTTCCCCCGCCAAATGGATGACGGCCTGAATGTTCTACTTTACCAAATTCACTTCCACCAGCAGCGAATCCGAAACTAACTTTTGAAACGGTAAGAATTACACTTCCATCTGCCGCTTTAATCGGATCACCAACAATTGTATTTACATCAGTCATTTGTTTTAAATGCTGCATTGCGGTTGTCATTAAACCTTGAATTGGATGGTCCACTTTATATCCCCCCTATGCTTGAACTGATTTTTCATTCGTACCAGATCTTTGTCTTCTCATAAACGTGAGTAATTTGATACCCGTTTTTATAGCACGAAATATACGAAAAGATGCTGTTAACTCACATCTTGATGCAAATCCTTTCCCTTGAAAAACAGGGGTGATTTCAAATTCTGGTACGTCAACAATATGCATATATTGTCCTACAACTCCAGCAGCCATTCCTTTTGTCCCCCATGCATATCCAGTGACAATTCCAGTACTAGCTGCATCACCTGCTCCAATTTGGGTGTGCCATTTCCAACTATTGATTTTTACTCGTTTGAGAAAATCTTTAACGATAGTATGAACTTCTTGCAGCTTTTTTATCAGTTCCCCTATACTATCAAGTTGTGCCATAATTTTATTATCAATTCCGCCGTCTTCTTCAGCTTTTTCGATTTTCTGTCCTGTCTTTTTCTGCTGTTTTTCAATTCTTTCCAATACGTCAAACGTATATCGAATCATCCATATTTTCACTTGAAACAAACATTGCTTTTCCATTTCTGAATATAAAAATGTCACTTTAAGCTTTATTTTCGACAATAGTATAAGCAAAATAAAAAGGAGAAGAATTATTATTCCAATCACGAGCCACTTCATACGTATCATCCTTTCACTCCGTACCCATTATCGACAAGTTTATTCATCATTAAACAGAATCCTTTAAAATTGAATATAAAAATTTTTCTAAAAACAAAAAGGGATTTTGACATTTTATATCGAAATATATTATTTGAACATATCGTCGGGGAACATATTTGGATGATATGTAGCACGAAGAACAGAAAATTTAACTGCAGTGGAGGGATACATAATGGCAGATCGTCGCAATTTATTTTTCTTTTATGGTGATGACAAAGCAACGCTCGTTGAAAAAATGAAACCAATCTATCGTATTTTAGAAGAGAATGGTTTTACCATATTAGATCATTCAAAAAATGCAAACGCTATCGTCAGTGTTGGAGATGATGCAACTTTCTTACAAGCCGTTCGTCAAACTGGTTTTAGAGAAGATTGTTTATACGCAGGGATTTCTACGAAAGATGAAACTTCTTTCTACTGCGATTTCCATATTGATCACGTTGATACAGCCCTTCAAGAAATTACAAAAAATGAAATTGAAGTGCGAAAATATCCAACAATTCAGGTAGATGTAGATCACGGTACATCTTTCCATTGTTTAAATGAGTTCTCATTACGCTCTAGCATTATTAAAACATTCGTTGTAGATGTTCACGTTGATGATCTATATTTCGAAACATTTAGAGGGGACGGTTTAGTTGTTTCTACCCCAACAGGAAGTACAGCTTACAATAAATCTTTACATGGTGCGGTTGTTGATCCGCTTATCCCATGCTTCCAAGTAAGCGAATTAGCATCTTTAAATAACAACACATACCGTACGCTCGGTTCACCATTCATTTTAAATCACGAGCGTACACTAACTTTAAAACTACGACCAGACGGTAACGATTATCCAGTTATCGGTATGGATAATGAAGCGCTTAGCATTAAACAAGTGGAAAAAGCTGTTGTACGCTTAAGCGATAAACAAATTAAAACAGTTAAATTAAAAAACAATTCCTTCTGGGAAAAAGTACAGAGAACATTTTTATAGCATTAAAATAACCGCCGAATTATGGGATCCCATAATTCGGCGGTTATTTATTTCTCTCGCTACCGGCCACTATTCTTGTCATTTTTTATCGGTAAGTCGATATATTTTCACACGTCTTTCCTATACACAATCTTCCCATCAATTACCGTCATTTCTGCTTGTACTTCTTTTATTTCTTCTGCCTCTACCTCAAATATATTTCGATCTACTATCGTAAAGTCCGCTTCATATACCGTTAATCTTTCCTCTGGCATATAGCATACGCCGTCAATAAAACTTCTACGTGTAACAGCACTATATATGCCTAAAAACGGATTCACTTGTTCAATTGGCGCGTCAGACCCACCGTTGCAGTGTAATCCCGCTTCTAGTAACGTCTTCCAAGCATATGCATATCGAAGACGATGCTCGCCTAGTTTTTCAATGACTGATGGGAAGTCCGATGACACAAAGACGGGCTGAATATCGATAATAGCCGGCAAGTGTTGCATTCTCTCAATCAATTCTTCACGAGCTAACTGACAATGAATAATACGATCGCGAAAACCTTCTGCTGGTGGATATAATTCAAGTGCATCAATGACATATTCAAGCGATAAATCACCTATTGTATGAATCGCAACTGGCATATGTAAATCCCGTGCTTTTTTCACTAACTCCGCAAGCTCTTCACGTGAGAAGATTGCAACTCCATTTGTTTCCTGCGCATCTTCATACGGTTCACTTAATAAAGCTGTTCTTCCGCCAAAAGAGCCATCAGAAAAAATTTTCATCGCTCCAAATTCAATATAATGCTCATTTTCATATTCTTTTCGCTCATGTGCCACTTCATGGTGAACGAGCAAATGCGCTTTAAAGGGCATTTCTTTTATAACATGAGAAAACGCATTATGCGTTTTTCTAAAACCACCGTAATAATTTAAATCTTCCGTATGCCCACCGACGAGTCCGTATTGCCAGCAATCTTTAATCGCTGTTTGCAGAGCTCTTTGTAAGTAGGATTCATCAATTTCAGGCTGCACATGTTCTATTAGTTCTTGTCCTTGTTCATATAAAAGCCCTGTTAAATTATTCAATGCGTCCCGGCCGACTTTTCCTCCTTTCGGGTCTTGCGTCGTTTCTGTTATGTTCGCTTCTTGCAATATGTATGAATTCACCCATGTAACGTGGCGACAAACGCGCTTTAATAAAATGGGGTGTTCTTTAGAGATTTCATCTAAATCACGTACATGAACTTGTTTTGTATCTGTAAAATTATTTTCATTCCAGCCTTCTCCAATAACCCAAGAACCTTTTGGCGCTTCTTCTACTCGCTTCTGAACAAGAGTCAGCACTTCGCTATAAGATGTACAATTTGATAAGTCTAGACGGAGTAACCTCTCCCCGTGCCCAATAAGATGCATATGACTATCAACGAGACCTGGGATCATCGTTTTGCCTTTTAAGTCATACAACTTCACGTCTGAATATCGACTTTCTAGCTCTTCCTTACTCCCAGCATCAACAATCATGCCCTTTTCAACATAAATAGCTTCTACTTTTTCATTCTCTTCTCGCATCGTGTAAATGGTGCCACCATACCAAATTTCTCCCATATGCTCATCCCCCCTTTTCCCTTTAGTCTACAAAATTAGAGCGTATAAAAAAAGCACCATTTCGATTAAAAATGGTGCTTTTTCAAAAATTAATTTTGTTCAGTAGGATTCGTTGTAATTTGCCATTCAATGCTAAATTTATCTTTTAGTTGTCCGTATGCTGGGCTCCAGAACGTTTCTTGAAGTGGCATAATAACTTCTCCACCCTCTTGTAACTTTTCGAATACTTCTTTTGCTTTTTCTGCATTACTAATTTGAATTGCAATTGTTACTTGAGATCCGATTGCATGCCCTTGACCTGGGAATGTATCAGAAATCATAAGGTCCGTATTACCAACTTTTAAAGTAGCATGTAAAACGCGCTCTTTTGCTTCAGCTGGAATCGGGTATTCTGGATTTTCAGGCATGTCACCAAAAGTTTGCATGACTTCTACTTTTGCGTCTAACGCCTCTTTATAAAACTGTACAGCCTCTTGCCCACTACCATCTAAAACTAAGTACGGATTAATACCTAAAATCATACGGACACCTCTTTTTTAAGTTTATAAAAATCGAACTTGTGTTCGTTTTTATATTATCATTGTTTGGCATTTCATTCAACTATTTCCTTCACTGTTTTCAAAATTATTTTGACGGAATCTCCATCTCTTGTTTTCTAAGTTCAATACGGCGAATTTTTCCGGAAATCGTTTTCGGTAGTTCATCTACAAATTCAATTTTACGAGGGTATTTATATGGTGCAGTGAGTTCTTTGACGTGTTGTTGGAGTACTGGAATTAATGTTTCTTCATTCTTGTCTATATTCTCTCTTAATACGATAAATGCCTTCACGACACTTCCGCGAATTTCATCAGGGCTTGCGACAACCGCACACTCTCTTACGTAAGGGTGTTTTACGAGCGCATCTTCTACTTCAAACGGCCCAATTGTATAACCAGAGCTAATAATAATATCATCACCGCGCCCTTCAAACCAGAAATAGCCGCCTTCATCTTTCTTCGCTTTATCACCGGTAATATAATAATCACCGCGGAATTGCATCGCTGTGCGCTCATCGTCTTTATAATATTGTTTAAAGAGGGCTGGCGTTTCAATGTGAACTGCGATATCACCAACTTCTCCTACCTGTACCGGAATACCTTCTTCATCTACAATATCAACGTGGTTGCCTGGCGTTGGTTTTCCCATTGATCCCGGTCTAATATCCATCCCTTTCATTACACCAACAAGCAATGTATTTTCCGTTTGCCCGTAGCCGTCTCTTACTGTAATATTAAAGTGCTTTTGGAACGTTTCAATGACTTCTCTATTTAACGGCTCACCTGCGGATACAGCGCTATGTAACGCTTCTAAATTGTACTCACTTAAGTCTTCTACTTTTGCCATTAATCTATACTCAGTCGGCGTACAACAAAGCACATTCACCTTATTATCACCTAATAAGTTTAAATACGTTTTTGGTTCAAATTTACCGTTGTATACAAATCCTGTCGCTCCTGATCCGAGAGTTGCTAAAAACGGGCTCCAAATCCACTTTTGCCAACCTGGACTAGCCGTCGCCCATACAACATCATCCTCTTCAATTCCGAGCCAATTTGGAGCGCTCGTGCGCAAATGAGCGTATGCCCACGCATGCGTATGAACAACACCTTTTGGGTTTCCTGTCGTTCCTGACGTGTAAGATAAAAAGACCATATCTTCTTTATCAGTCTTCGCCATTTCTAACATGTCACTTTCTGTTTCTAACGCTGTTTTTAAATTAATCCATCCATCTACTGACTGCTCGCTCAGAACGAATTTTTGAAGAGATTTCATCGCTTCTATATCATCAAACTGCCCAATGTACGGCTCATAACTTACGATTGCTTTTACTTCCCCGTGCCCAATGCGATATTCTATATCCTTTTTGCGCAACATTTCCGAACTCGGAATTACGACAAATCCTGCTTTAATCGCAGCGATATACGTCATGTACGCTTCAATTAAGCGCGGCATCATAATGAGGAGCTTGTCCCCTTTTTGCAGACCACTCTTTATAAAAGCGTTTCCAATTTTATTCGCACCTTTCATAAGCTCAGCGTATGTAACTTCTCGTCTATTCCCTTTATCATCTTGCCAAATTAAAGCAAGCTTATCTTTATCACCTGTATATTTCTCTATTTCAGAAACTAAATTATAAGACGGCGGCGCCAACAATTCTTCTCTCTTCATACAATATCCTCCTCCATTTCTATGCCTCCCTTATATAATAAAGAATTTTCAGTTAATTTTGAACCCTCTTCTTTTGACAAATTTTTTATATCTATGTCGAAATGAATGTATAACGGTGTAAACAACAAAAAGAAAGAGCGGGAAAACCCGCTCTTTCTAAGCCATCTTATATGGGATTATTTTTGGTAACCGCCTAATTGTTGCTCAGCTAGTGAAACTAGACGTTTAGTGATTTCACCACCAACAGAACCGTTAGCGCGAGCTGTTGCATCTGCTCCAAGTTGAACACCAAACTCTTGAGCGATTTCGTATTTCATTTGGTCTAATGCTGATTCAGCACCAGGAACCGCTAATTTATTTGTGCTACGTGACATGTTATATCACCTCCTTGTGAGTATAGAGTGTGATAAATAACATGACTTCATACACGTTTTAGATATGGTAATTTATGGTCTTAGAAAAGTTCTTCGAATTTGTCTTCTTCCGCCACTACTTCTACCGTTTGTAATACCATTGTTTCTTTGTTCGCTACAGCTTCATCGATTAACGGTGTGAAATCGTATTTCGCTTCAAAACGATTCGCTTTTTCACGCTTCGGCTTCGTCGATGGGCTTGCTGGTGTGAATACTGTACAGCAATCTTCGTACGGACGAATTGAAATATCATATGTGCCAATTTCTTCAGCGATTTTAATAATTTCTAATTTATCCATCGTAATAAGTGGACGAATAACCGGATAGTTTGTTACTTCGTTGATTGTATGCATACTATCTAACGTTTGGCTTGCTACTTGTCCAAGACTTTCACCAGTCGTGATTGCAAGTGCATTACGCTCCTCTGCGATACGCTCTGTAATACGCATCATCATACGGCGCATAACTGTCATTGAATAACTAGATGGAATTTCTTTATTAATCGTTTTTTGCACTTCTGTAAATGGAACAAGGTGAAGCGTTACACGTTTACAGTACTTCGTTAACTCTTGTGCTAAATCGATTACTTTTTGTTTTGCACGCTCGCTTGTGAAAGGTGGGCTATGGAAATGAACTGCTTCCACAGACACGCCGCGTTTCATCGTTAAGTACGTTGCTACTGGGCTATCGATACCACCAGAAAGAAGTACCATTACTTTTCCGCCAACGCCAACTGGTAAACCACCAGCTCCCATATGCTCACCACACATAATATAGCTGTAACCACTGCGAATTTCTATACGTACATTCACATCTGGATTATGAACATCTACTGTGATATCCTCTGTATTTTCTAAAATGTGTCCACCAATTTCTGGAAGTAACTCCATCGTCTTCATTGGGAAGCGCTTATCAGAACGGTGCACTGTAATTTTAAATGTTTTCACATCATCTTTTACTTGTAAGAAAGCTGCTAATGCACCCTTTTTAATATCTTCTAATTCTGATGGTACTTTCATCGCTAAGTTAAACTTATGAATACCAAATACATCTTTCAATCTTTCAGAAATTGCTTCATGGTCTTCGCCATTTAATTGGATGTACATACGGTCATGCGTTGCATCGATTTTAATATTTGGGAACTTTTTCAGTTTGAACTTTACGTTATCTTTCAATGTGCTTACAAATTTAGAGCGGTTCTTACCTTTAGTCGTCATCTCTCCATAACGAACTAAAATATATTCATATGTCATCATATTCCTTTACCTCATCACTTCATATAATTTTGGCATCGTCTCTTTCACAATACCTTCAAATTGTTTTACTTCTTCCATCGTGTTTTCTGGTGCCAAACTAATGCGAATAGCACTTGCAGCAGCGGCATGGGGTACTCCCATTGCCACTAACACTCTGCTCACTTCATTTGCTTTTGAAGAACAAGCAGACTTCGTCGATACATATACACCGTGCTCTTCTAAAGCATGAACGACCACTTCTGGTTTTAAACCAACAAATGACACATTTAAAATGTGCGGTGCTGCATATGCAAGCGACGTATTAATCGTTACATCTTCCATCTCTTTCAAGAAACGGACAAGCTCTGTTTGTAAATTGTGCAAATGAGCTATCTTTTCTTTCACTTGTTCCATCGTCATGCGAAGTGCTTTCACCATCGCTACAATGCCAGGTAAGTTTTCTGTACCAGAGCGATACTTAAGCTCTTGTTGACCACCTGATAAAATTGGATCTAACCTTACGCCATCACGAACATAAAGTAGACCCGTTCCTTTTACACTGTGGAATTTATGTCCAGATATTGAGCAAAGATCAATATGAGAAGCATATAAATCAAGCGGTACTTTTCCTATCCCTTGCACATGGTCCACATGGAATCTTATTTTCGGATAGTTCGATAATAACGTTCCAATTTCAGCAACAGGCTGAATTGCTCCAGTCTCGTTGTTCACGTGAATAATTGACACAAGAATCGTATCTTCACGAAGTGCTCGTTTTACATCCTCTACCGATACAACACCATGCTCATTAACCGGTAAATATGTTACATCAAAACCGAGATCTTCTAATTGTTTATATGCTTCAAACACAGACGCGTGTTCAATATTTGTTGTAATGATATGTTTACCGCGCGAACGATTCCTCATCGCTATTCCTTTAATCGCAAGGTTATTCCCTTCCGTTCCACCTGATGTGAAAATAATCTCAGAAGGTTTAACGTGAAGAAGCTGCGCTGCAATCGTTCTTGATTGTGTTAATAGACGCTCTGCCTCTCCCCCAAGCGAATGAATAGAAGAAGGGTTTCCAAAATATTTTCCAGCAACCGTTACGTACGATTGAAGGGCTTCTGGATATGGCTTCGTCGTCGCACTATTATCAAAATAGATCATCGTTCTTCCCCTTTCAGCGCTATCACATCATATAATCATATCACAAATACGTGTAATTACGCTAAGACTACTCAAAGGTTCCATTTTATCCCGATTGTGAAGGCCGATAATTAGCTAGGATGACCCTACTGACTACAGTTTCACTATATTTTAAAACGAATAACCTTACTGTATTCCGCTATTCATTATAGCAACATCGTCCCCAAAATTACACAAAAAAACAAACCCTTATGAAAGGGTTTGTTCATTGTCTACATATTCAGCTATTTTTTGAACAACGCCAGGTTCAAGTTGCTCTAGTACAGAAGCCGCTTGTTCTAAAGCTGCATCGTATTGATATTCACGGAATAATTTCTCCGCATAATTTAAGCTCTCTGCAAGGTTCTCATCATGACTGCGGTAACGATTACCGTATTGAATTAATTTTTCAACTAAATACGCTTGTCCAATTAACTCTTCTGTCATTTCAGCTACACCATTAACAGTTGTGTACGCTTCTTCTAAACTGCTATTTACAGCATTCATATTTAACGGTTTCACTTCTAACTGTTCATATACAGCTTGCATTGCCATTTGTCCTCTTTGTAAATCTTCCATAATGCTTTCTGGAAGACCTGGCAAATTCGACTTTTGCATAAAACGTTTCGTTTCAAAAATGATATTTCGCATTTCTTGTAACTTCTCACGTGCTTCAAATTCTTCTTTACGCATCGTTTGCAGCATTTCTTTATATTCTGCATGAAGTACTTTTAACGTTTCACATTGCTCATAAACCTCTTCTAGTTCCTCACGAATAATAGAGAAGGCTATATCTTGTTCCGCAACTCGTAATCGCAGCATTTGAAAACGTTTCGTTAAAATATGCATTTGCTTTTCAATTACTTTTTGAGACTCAATGTCCTTATCTTGTAGCTGATAACTTTGTTTCACAAGTTGTGTTTCTGCTTTTGTTTCAATCGTTTCAGTACGAATTTCTTCTAAGTCTTCATAAACAGAAAGTGTTTTTTGCTCCACATAATGTCTCGCATGTACTTCTTGTTCCAGTTGATCATAGAAGCCATCTAAACGCGTTTTTAAGTTTTCTACTTTTTCAGCGGCTTCTGTTATATGAAGCTCCTGTATATCCATTAAACATGTGTGTAGTTGTGTCGTCATATCACGAACTTCTTTAGGGACTTCCAAATACTCTAATACATAACCTTGTCTTACCATATCATTATGTCCTTGTAATAAATCTTCCAGCTGAACTGGTAACGTCGCTTGACACTCTACCAATAAATCCGGAATTTGATGAATAATGATTTCTAAGCTTGCCAAACCTTCTTCTAAACTAATAACAATTTCTCTCGCTTTTAAATAGTCACCATTATCTGTTGCCTCTTCAAAGCTTTTAAACTTATTAGATTCAGCATCTAGCATCTCTTCGATTTTCTGCTCTGCTGCTCCATACATATGTCTATGAGCAAGAACACTCTTCTTCATACTACGATATGTATCACGTAACTCTTCAATTTCCGAGCTATTTTTTTCATGGCTTTCTAACAATTGCTGTAATTCATTTAAAATATCTGTAATACGATTATCAGCGTCATCTAAACCACTTATGGATTCATTCATCGCATGCTTTGCTTTTCGGAAGGAGAATTGCGAGGCGAATTTTCGCGCTTGCGCTAAATCTTTGTCTGCTTTCGGAAGGGTTGTTGATACAATCTCATCCCATTCTTCACGCCATTTACCAAACAGTTCTTCTGTTTGACCCGTCATGTTTAAATCTTTCACCCGTTTTAGTTCATCTGCCACAGGTTTATCTTTTATCTCTTGTTTCCACTGCTCCAGTGCTTCAATATCTTTATATGAACGATTTCTTATCACAAGCTCTATCATGAGCAGCACTAGAATAGAGCTTACTACAATGATAACGATCGTCAGGATAGAATCCATGCAAAAAAGCCTCCTAGTTATATCTCTTTTTTTGTCCGTTCCGTTTATGAAATGGAAGGCATTATGTATAAAAAGGGAATTCCCCTATATTTAACAACTAACAATGTACTAATCATACCATGTAATGGCGCGTTTTTGACCTAGTTTTTTTTAAAATTTCATGTTTCTTTCAATGCAATTGTAATCTTTCTCAATCTTCTGTTTGGATTAGCTTCCATCATCAAATGATTGCAATAACGGGTTCTCTTCCATATGGGATACGAAATAAATTTTGCGTGCAAGTGGTGGTTCAATAGAAATCGCATGCACATTCCCTTGCTTTACCGCTTGCTTTACTGACATTTCTGGAAGTAACGTAATACCAAGTCCAGCTCCGACCATCGCAAGCATCGGTTCTGCATAAGAAGTTTCAAATGCAATGATTGGTTTCGCACCTATCCCCTGAAACATATTCGTAATCATTTTCCTTACATCACAGATTTCTGGGTATACGATTAACTTTTCATTTTGCAAATCTTCCATTCGGATCACTGTTTTCTCTTTATAAAGATGATCATTTGAAACGACACAAACAATTTTTTTCTACTCGCATTTCTTTTATACACGTAGCGTCTTCTACTACTGAATCGACGAACATCGCTTCAATCTTCCGTTCTTTAAAGAGTCCCATTAGTACTTTCGTATGCTCAATTTTCCATTCTACTTCGAATCCGTCACCTAATACATCTTTACATTTTGATATGTAATGAGCTGCTAAACTTGGCAATATGCCTATAGAAATTTTCCGCTTCTCTTGAAAATTCTTCATTTCGGCTTTCACTTCATATATGTGTTCCAAAATCGGTAACATTCTTGTTATAAATAACTCTCCAGCTTCTGTTAACTTCACTCCTTGTGCGGAACGCTTCAGTAAAGTAACCTCTAAGCCCGCTTCTAACCTTTGAATTTGTTTACTAAGCGCCGGTTGAGAAATATGTAAAAGCTTACTCGCCTTTGATAAACTTCGCGTATTCTTTACTTCAAGAAACGATCGTACTGCCTCCAAATCCATCGTACACACCTCTAACATAAAGTTATAACTGTCATAAAAAATCGATATTTCCTTCTATAAACAATTACTCTTTATACTTATTTCATCAACTTACTATAACGAAATGTAAAGGGGAAAGATACTCTTGGACAAAAAACAAATGCTACTCGGATCCCTCCTATGCTTACTTGCCGTAACGGCTTGGGGATTTATGTTTCCTGTCATGGCAAATGCCCTGCAGTTTATTGATCCGTTCTTCTTCACAACTATCCGATACGGATCAGCAGCTATTATTTTTCTTATTTTGCTATTCATTACTGAAGGAAAAACTTCACTCCGCTTAGAGAAAAGAACACTTTCGTTATTCTTTTACGGAACAGTCGGTTTCGCTGGATATGGTTTTCTCATTTTTTACGGCCAACAACTTGCTGGGCCTTCTGGGGCCATTCATGCTGCGATGATTCAGTCTCTTATGCCACTCATCGCTTTATTATTGCAGTGGATAACAAAAAACAAACGCCCACAAAACTACACATTCCTTTGTATGTTCGTTGCATTGCTCGGTGTTATGCTCGTCATTTCAAAAGGAAATATTCACTTATTATTTGGATCTGCCAGTCACCTCTCAACAAATATACTTATGCTATGCGGCGTTACTTGCTGGGTCATTTACACGAACGGTGGTGCTCGTTTTCAATCTTGGTCACCACTTCGATATACGACGTTAACTTGTTTATTCGGCTCCATTTCACTCATCGTTATTGTCGCTTTCTTCACGTACACAAACATCGTTACTATGCCGTCACTTCGTACCATTATGAGCGTTCGTTTTGAACTCTTGTATATGTCGATTGTTGCAGGTGTTATCGCTGTATTTTGCTGGAACACAGGAAATCGCTATATTTCATCTATTAACGGCATATTATTTATGAATTTAGTTCCTGTACTTGCACTTATCGGTTCCATCTTTCGAGGTTATACAGTCGACAAAATTGAAATTGCCGGAGCCTCATTAACAATTATTGCGCTATTATGCAACAATGCATGGCAAAGGAAAGAAAGCACAAAAATCCCCACCTCAGTTCGTTAGGTGGGGATTTTTCACATATGAACAGCTCTTGGCAATTCATAGTACATATTCGTTATACATAATGTTTGCTCCATCCATTGTTCAATTTCTTTCGTGTACATTTCTATGAAAAATGTCTCAGACGGAAAAGAATGCAGCACTTCTGATATATATTGTGGATATAAAAACGGCATATTCATCATACCTTTTAATTGCGTCATAAACATTGTAAAAGATACCTTTTTAAACTCTTGCTTCATTTGTCCCTGTCTAATCATTTGCTCTATATAATATCTTTCTTTAGAAAAGTAAATGGTCATCACTTCGCGAATTAATGTCGTATCAAGTGAAAGCTCTCGGTAGAAGAAACGTGTCAGTTCCCTATTTTCAAATTGATATCGTAAAATCTCACGCACCATTTGCACCATCACATCTTTAGCCGACAAATATTCTCTCTGTTCGAACGACATTTCAATCACATGAATATATCCTTCTAAAAAGTCAGTAATAAGCTGTTCTAATAAACCTTGCTTTCCAGCAAAATAATATGAAATATTCGCTACATTCACATCCGCTCGCTTTGCAATTTCTCGCACCGACGTTCCATCATAACCTTTCGTGTTAAACAACGATATTGCCGCATCAATTACTTTTTGTTTCGTCTGTTTCATGCGCTCACTTCCTCTCACTGAACAGCTATAGTTTAAATTTCTTGACTTTTAAGACAAATTCCTTTAATTTTCTATCGACAAAGTCATGTGAAATACATTGTATTTTGCTAATATTTTACACATCTCGATAAAAAGGGAGTTGTTTCCATGTTTACAAAAGAAAGTTATGCAGGTTCTCGTGAAGAGCAATACGAGACAGTAATTAAACAACTGGATGCATTATTAACTGGCGAACCGAACGTAGTCGCAAACTTATCAAATGCGTCCGCATTATTAAATCAATTTTTAGATCGTGTGAATTGGGTTGGCTTTTATGTAACAGACGGAAATCAGCTTGTTCTTGGACCTTTCCAAGGAATGCCTGCTTGCGTGCGCATTCCATTTGGACGAGGCGTTTGCGGCGTTGCAGCTGAAACAAAAACAACGCAGCTTGTAGCAGACGTTCACCAATTTCCAGGACATATCGCTTGCGACAGTGCTTCGAATTCAGAAATCGTTGTACCGATCGTGAAAGAAGGAAATGTCATTGGTGTACTTGATATTGATAGCCCTGAAAAAAATCGTTTTGATGAAGTAGATCAGCGCTATTTAGAAAAGTTTGTGGAAACACTCCTAAAACATATTTAAAAAAGAAAAGAGTGAGTTATCGATTGCGTACATCACGTACGAAACCGATAGCTCACTCTTTTTTATTGATTACTAACAGTAGATACTTTCTTTAGTGCCTGTTCTAAATCAGAAACGATATCTTCCCATGATTCTAAACCGACAGATAAACGTATTAAATTATCGTAAATACCCATTTCTTGTCTTAGCTCAGTTGGAATCGCAGCGTGTGTCATCGTTGCTGGGTGCTGAATTAACGTTTCTGTATCCCCTAAACTTACGGCAATTGTAATAAAGTGAAGGTCATTGATAAACGCTTGCGTCTCTTCTTTTCCGCCTTTAATTGAAAAAGAAATCACACCACCGCCCCGTTTCATTTGGCGAGATGCTAACTCCCCTTCTGGATACCAAACACCTTCTACCGCATCATGATTTTTCAGAAACGAGACAATTTTTTCTGCATTATCACAATGACGGTCCATCCTTACCGCTAACGTCTTTAATCCACGTAACAATAACCACGCATCAAACGGCGCCATAATGCCGCCGATATCTTTACGCATCGGGCGAATTTTTTCAGCTAATGCTTTCGTTTTACAAATCGTTACACCCGCCACAACATCGCCATGACCACCAATATATTTTGTCGCACTATGAACAACCGCATCACAACCAAGTTCAAGCGGTCTTTGTAAATAAGGTGAACAAAACGTATTATCAACAACGACAAGTAAGCCATTTCGCTTCGCAACCCGAATAACTTGTTTTAAATCGATTAATTTCATCGTTGGATTAATCGGTGTTTCAACGAAAATAATCTTTGTATTCGGACGGATTTTATTTTCGACATCATCCTCTGTCTCCATATCACAAAACGAATGCGTAATCATAAATTTCTCTTCTAACACTTCTAAAAAACCGTACGTGCACCCGTATAATCCATTTGAACAAATAATATGATCTCCAGCTTTTAAAAAGCCAATTAACGTTGCTGAAATAGCTGCCATTCCTGATCCGAAAGCAAGTGCTTCTTCTCCTCCTTCTAACACCGCCATACGTTCTTCAAATAATTTTACAGTTGGATTTCCAAGTCTTGAGTAAATATAAGACGGATCCACTCCCGCAAAACTCGCCTCTCCTTGCTGCGCAGTCTCAAATGTAAATGTAGACGTTTGAAATAACGGTGGTGTTAAACTTCCTTTATGTTCCTCAGATGTATACCCGTGATGAATTAACGCTGTCTCCATATGCTTCTTTTTCATAAAAACATCCCCTTTTATGTTTTTATTCCCGCATATTCATCAACAAAAAATTAATGAACATTTTTTACTATATTTTATGTAAGCGTTTCATTTGTGTTTCTATCACTTCTTTTATATCGTTTTAAATTCCTTCTTGTTCATTTCCAAAATTTATATGCATAAAACAAAAACGTACTTGCTTGACGAAACTCTGGGTAAAAGATATAATAGCGTTTGTGTAAAATAAAAAGGCAGCCTTGTAATGTGAGTTTATCGTTTGTATTTTGTTCCTCTACGGAGGTGTATCTCGTAACTCCCTGCTGCTGGAGCGAAGGTACATGAAAACAAAATGCCCGTAAATATCGATTACGTCTGTTTTTATTTTACGTAAATAAAAACATTTTTAAAGGAGGAGTCAACTATGGCTCGTTATACAGGTCCAGCTTGGAAACTGTCTCGTCGTCTTGGAATCTCTCTAAGCGGCACAGGAAAAGAATTAGAAAAACGCCCTTACGCACCAGGTCCTCACGGTCCTAACCAACGTAAGAAACTTTCAGAATACGGTTTACAATTACAAGAGAAACAAAAACTTCGTCACATGTACGGCATGACTGAGCGTCAATTCCGTCGCACATTTGACCAAGCAGGTAAAATGCCTGGTAAGCACGGCGAAAACTTCATGATCCTTCTTGAAGCTCGTCTTGACAACCTAGTTTACCGTATGGGCTTAGCTCGCACTCGTCGTGCAGCTCGCCAATTAGTAAACCACGGCCACATCACAGTTGATGGATCTCGCGTAGATATCCCATCTTACCGTGTAAAACCTGGTCAAACAATCAGCGTTCGCGAAAAATCTAACAGCCTTGTTGTTGTTAAAGAAGCGATCGAAGTTAACAACTTCGTACCAGAATACTTAACTTTCGATGCTGATAAATTAGAAGCTACTTACACTCGTCACGCTGAGCGTTCTGAGTTAGCAGCTGAAATCAACGAAGCATTAATCGTAGAGTTCTACTCTCGTTAATGACAAAAAGCCAATCCTCTGGATTGGCTTTTTTCGTTTATATATAAAATAAAATTATTTATTTTCCTCTTGTTGAACGTATACATAAGCATCTTTCTGCTCTTTATGTACATCCACCTTCGAATTCTCTGCAAGCTGACCCGCGTTTAGCAAAGAAAAAATAATGAGCGCTTCTAGTGACATTTTATTTTACCACTCCTTTCTAGTTGTTATACATTTATCATACCGCTTACATGTGATTTCCGTATGAACTCGAAAAGGAGATTACAACAAAAAGGTTACAGGAATACGAATGCACGCTATAATAACCATAAAATAGGGGGTTGATTCATTTTGACAATAAATCAAATGGTTCAATTAGGTAGTGCATGTATGCTGTTTATTACTTCCGCACTTATTAATTGGTATCAGGGAAGTAATTTAATAGATGATCCTGATGAATGGAAATATAGCGCTAAGTTTACGAATTACTTTAAAGGCACCGTTTCAAGTTACGAAGATATTTATCAAATCGATTTCTTTATATATGCAGCAAAATTTTATCCAACAGCATTTATTGTTATGCTCAGTAGCTTACTTTATATGCTCATATTAATTCTTCATATTCTATTTACAAGAACTCGTAAGGTAATCTAAATTCATACATAAAAAACCCGAATCATAAACTTTTCAGCCTACAATTCGGGGTACTATTTGTTTTATATTCGTTTCTGATTAGTAACGAATTAAGAAATATTTCTTTTTACCGCGGCGAATGATTGTGAATTTACCTTCGATGCGGTCGTTTTCTGTTACAACGTAGTCTAATGCTTGTGTACGCTCACCGTTTACGTAGATTGCGCCGTTCGTTACATCTTCACGTGCTTGACGTTTTGATGGAGAGATTTTGCTTTCTACAAGTAAGTCGATTAATACTGTATCTTCTGCAGTACGTTCTACAGATGGTACGTCTTTGAACCCTTGTTCGATTTCGCTTGCAGTCAGTTCTGCTACAGAACCGCTGAATAATGCAGCTGAAATTTTAATCGCTTGCTCTAATGCTTCTTCGCCGTGAACAAGTTTTGTCATTTCAGCACCTAATGCTTTTTGTGCTGCACGTTTTTCTGGTGCTTCAGCTACTTGCTTCTCAAGCTCAAGAATTTCTTCATGAGATAAGAATGTGAAGTATTTTAAGTATTTAACAACGTCGCGGTCATCTGTGTTAATCCAGAATTGGTAGAACTCGTAAGGAGTTGTTTTTTCTGGGTCTAACCAAATTGCGCCGCCTTCTGTTTTACCAAACTTCGTACCGTCAGATTTCGTAACTAGTGGAATTGTTAAACCAAATGCTTTCGCATCTTCTTCTGATTTACGGATTAATTCAAGACCAGCTGTAATGTTACCCCATTGGTCACTACCACCGATTTGCAAGCGGCAATTATGGTTTTGGTATAAGTTTAAGAAGTCGTATGATTGTAAAATCATATAACTAAACTCAGTGAATGAAATACCAGTATCTAAACGAGATGCTACTGTATCTTTTGCTAACATATAGTTTAAACCGAAGTTTTTACCGATATCGCGTAAGAATGAAATTACATCTAAGTTACCAAGCCAGTCATAGTTGTTAGCCATTGTTGCTGGGTTGTCCACGTTTTCAAACTCTAAGAAGTTTGAAAGTTGGTTTTTAATGCTTTCTGTGTAGTAAGCAACTGTATCTTTCGTATTTAATGTACGTTCTGCTTTTTTACCACTTGGGTCACCGATCATACCAGTACCACCGCCAACAAGTGCGATTGGTTGGTGACCAGCTAATTGGAAGCGACGTAACATTAATACTGGTAACATATGACCGATGTGTAAGCTATCCGCTGTCGGATCGAAACCACAGTATAATTTAACGCTTTCTTTTTCTAATAATTGCTCAAGTCCCTCAGCGTCTGTTTGCTGATTAATTAGACCGCGAAATTCAAGATCTTGTAAAATACCCATATCCTACATACTCTCCTTTAAGTTCATTACTGGCGTGAAGGTTGAAAACATAAAAAAATCGCCCCTTCAAATAAGGGACGATTTTGATTATCGCGTTACCACCCTAGTTGCAGGCAAAAAAAAGCCTACCACCTTATTTACATAACGGCTTAGCACCGTCTTTTCCCTTTTGAATACAATTCAATCGAAAAAAGATGCTCTAGGGGCGTAATTCGCGATCATCTATGTGCTGATTTTCACCGGCCATCAGCTCTCTAAAACAGGGAAATGATCACTACTTCTCCCTTTCCACGCTCAATTATTCATATACTTTTCTTTATACCATCATTTATATAGGCGTGTCAAATAGAGGTCGAGTTTCTCTTCTTGCTAATCCTTTACAACGTCGCAAAGAGTATCGTAATAAGAGAAAGAATTGGAACTCCAACTAATAACGATACATGAAACACAACAGATAAATCGTTCCCAATCGTCGCCTCCACAGGATCTTTCGCTGGAGAACCAAGAAATCCGATTAATCGATCGAAGCGACTTACCGTTTTTGGAAAATCTGGTATTTCTACATAATCACTATCTAAATGCTGCTTTAATTTATATTCACTTTTAAAGGGATTTTCGCTCAATTTCATCCACCTCCAGCAATTGTTTCAATTTCTTTATCCCGTTATGAAGTCTCGACTTCACTGTTCCAATCGGAATGTTTAATATCTCAGCAATCTCTTTTTGCTGCATATCATGATAATAAGAAAGAATAAGGACAGCTCGCTGCTCTTCCGGAACTTTCAAAATTGCTTCTCTTACTGTGAGCCGATCTTCGTGGGAAAATTCTTTTTCCTGAATCGGCACTAAAAATGGCAAAAGCGTATGCCACTTTTTTCTTCTATTTAATTTATTAATCATGAGACGATAACCAATTTGAAATAAATACGTTTTTATTTTGCCTTTTTCAAGTTCATACATATGTTTCTTACGCTCTAACGTCAAAAACGTATCTTGCACAAGGTCGATACTTAATTGTTCATCTCGGTTAAATCGATACAAAAATGTGTATAGCGCTGGTTTGATTAAAACATATAGTTTTTCTCCCGCCTGTTTATCTCCACTTTGATACGCAAGCATGAGCTCCTCCTCAATCCCAATCTGCGCCATGATTTTTGATCTCCTTTATTCCTTTTAACGTTAACGAAATACGGGAAATTAAATATACACTTGCGACAATAATCCATACTTGTGATTGATTTGTAAAAAATTGAACATACGGGTTTTGTATTGTATGACCGGTTGAAACTAAAATATTTAATGCTTGCACACATATGCATGCATACACTGCAAGACAAGCCGAAATTGTATCAAATACATTCCAGCGAAAATACACTTTTGTTTTTGTAAAATCAATTTTATATCCATTTTTTCTTACTATATGTTTTCTATCAAATGGAATAATGATTGAAAACATAACAATCATCATGACCCCAGCTGTAATCATTGATACTTTAAATCCGATTGGCATCGGTAAGAAAAGACCACAAGAAAATACGACTATAATTCCAATTAAAGCAAAAGCAAGAAGTAATTTATTAGACATATAAAAGCCTCCCTCATCTATTCTTTCATAAATGTATACAGACGAGGAAGGCACTTCGTTCAAATATTATTTTATTTTTTTAATAATCTTCGCAGGATTTCCGCCAACTACTACATTATCCGGCACATCTTTCGTTACAACG
This sequence comes from Bacillus cereus group sp. N6, assembly GCF_016483705.1. NCBI lineage: Bacteria > Bacillati > Bacillota > Bacilli > Caryophanales > Bacillaceae > Bacillus > Bacillus cereus group sp. N6. Next base: position 51,378 of record NZ_JAEHBI010000019.1, on the reverse strand, counting down.
GCGCCAGATGCGATCACCGCATTATCTCCAATTGTTACACCAGGATTAATAATCGCTCTTCCACCAATCCATACGTTATCACCAATTGTAACTGGTTTCCCGTATTCTGATCCGCTTATGCGCTCTACTGGATCAAGCGGGTGTGTTGCTGTATAAATGTGAACTCCTGGAGCTAACATACAGTTCACTCCGATTGTCACCGGGCATACGTCTAAAATGGTACAGTCAAAGTTCGCGTAAAAATTTTCGCCAACGTGAATGTTATAGCCATAATCACATCTAAAAGAAGATTCAAGATGAATGTTATCTCCAGTCGTTCCGAATAGTTCTTTTACGATTTCGCTACGCTCTTTTAATTGTACTTCTGGCGTTTCATTTAATTTTCTCGTTAATATACGAGCTTGCTCCCTCTCTTGAACTAAAACTGGATCAGCTGGTATGTACATTTCTCCTAGTATCATCTTTTCTTTTTCTGTTTTCATTTTATTACCCCCTTTAACTTATATATATAAGTTAATAATAACATAAAAAAAGGTCTGAACGTTATTTCGTTCAGACCTTCCTCTCTTAATCTTCCATCGTTGATAAGTCACCTGTTGGTAAGTTTAATTCCCACGCTTTTAATACGCGGCGCATAATTTTACCACTTCTCGTTTTCGGTAATTTATCTCTAAATTCAATTTGTCTTGGCGCTGCATGAGCTGCTAGGCCTTTCTTTACAAATTGACGAATCTCTTCTTTTAATTCATCAGATGGTTCGTATCCTGCTCGAAGCGCGATAAATGCTTTAATGATTTCTCCGCGCACTGGATCAGGAATACCAATTACACCAGCCTCTGCAACAGCAGCATGCTCGATTAATTTGCTTTCTACTTCAAACGGACCAACTCGCTCACCTGACGTCATAATTACATCATCAATACGCCCTTGGAACCAGAAGTATCCATCTTCATCCATATAAGCAGAGTCACCTGATACGTACCAATCTCCCGGCATAAAGTAAGATTCATACTTTTGCTGGTTATTCCAGATTCCACGCATCATCGCTGGCCAACCTTTACCAATTGCTAAGTTACCCATTGTGTATGGAGGAACTTCATTTCCTTCATTATCAACAATCGCTGCTTTCACACCTGGAATTGGTTTACCCATTGAACCTGGACGGATTTCCATACAAGGGTAGTTACAAATAACTTGTCCACCTGTTTCTGTCATCCACCACGTATCATGAATACGAAGTCCAAATGCGTTCATACCCCAGCGAATTACTTCTGGATTTAACGGTTCACCAACGCTTAATACGTGACGAACTTGTGATAAATCATATTTTTTAATTGCGTCTTGTCCAGCTCCCATTAACATACGGAATGCTGTTGGTGCACTATACCAAACTGTTACACCGTAATCTTGCAGTGCTTCATACCACGCTTCTGGGCTAAAGCGTCCACCTAAAATAACATTGGATGCTCCAACTAACCACGGTGCGAAAATACCGTAAGCCGTTCCAGTTACCCAGCCTGGGTCAGCTGTACACCAATATACATCATCTTCTTTTAAATCTAATACCCATTTCGCCGTTTGATAGTGCTGAACCATTGCGTTCTGCGCATGAAGAACACCTTTTGGTTTACCAGTAGAACCAGATGTGTAATGTAGAATCAAACCGTCTTCACGGCCTAACCATTCGATATGTAATTCTTTTGAAGCTTGTTCAAATAAAGGATTGAACGCTACCGTTTTACCGCCTTCTTCTACATTATCTCCAACAAGGAAGACTGTTTTTAAAGCAGGTAAATCATTTAATGGTACGCGCTCTAACAATTCAGGAGTTGTAATTAACACCTTCGCTTCGCTATCTTCTAAACGATCGCGAACTGCGCCTTCCATAAATGCTTCAAATAGCGGACCAACGATTGCTCCTAATTTCACTGCACCAAGAAGGGCAAAATATAATTCTGGAGAACGCGGCATAAAAATAAAAACGCGATCGCCTTGTTCTACATCGCCATAATTTTTCAGGACGTTTCCTGCTTTATTAGAAAAATCCTTCATTTCCTTAAATGTATATTTCTCTTTTCGCGATCCATCTTGATAATAAAGGGCTACTTTATTTTTACGATCGGATTTCGCATGCTTATCAATTGCCTCATACGCCATATTTACTCGGCCTGTTTCATTCCAAGTAAAGTTTTTATTAACCTCTTCCCAGTTAAAATTCGCGTATGCCTCATCATAATTCGGCAAATTATTTTCTCCTTTAATGACAGGAAGCGTTTCTACTTTCATACTTTACATCCCCCTCCTATGTATTCTATTATCTATTATAATGATATTATTTAAAATTTTCAGTATATTTGTTGATTTTTAGACAAATTTTTAATGACAAATTTCGATTCACATCGCATATATTATAAAGTACGATATTAATAGATTCACAAACCCTCAAGGTGGTGAGTAATACATTGATTCATAAAAAAATATATAATGCTAGAAACTTAAAAACAGCGAAAGGCACTTTAATTATTGAAGGTCCTGTCTCTACACATAACTTAGAAATGTATGAATTTCATCCCGATTTAGTTGCGTTTCGTCCTGCCGAGCAGCAATATAAAGCAATTGTCGAAATTTCTAAATTACCAGAAGCTCGTCTCATTATTGCAAGACATGACCAAACGATTGTTGGATATGTTACATACTTATATCCTGATCCGCTCGAACGATGGTCAGAAGGAAAGATTGAAAACTTAATTGAACTCGGGGCAATTGAAGTTGTCCCCGCCTTCCGCGGTTGCGCTGTCGGAAAGAACTTATTAGAAGTTTCAATGATGGACGATTATATGGAAGATTACATTATATTGACGACTGAATATTATTGGCACTGGGATTTAAAACAAACAGGCTTAAATGTTTGGGAGTACCGAAAAGTAATGGAAAAGATGATGAATGCTGGTGGCTTACAATGGATGGCTACAGATGATCCTGAAATTTGTTCACATCCTGCTAACTGTTTAATGGTCCGCATCGGTAAACGCGTTGATACGGATTCTATTCAAGCATTTGATCGTCTACGTTTTCACAATCGTTTTATGTATTAATAAAGGGGGCAACTGGAATGATTGTAGAAGAAATTATGAATCAAGATGTGGTGACACTACATCCAAACGATACAATCGAAACAGCAATCCGAACGATACGCACGAAAGGCATTCGGCACATTCCAATTGTCGATCAAAATAATCATGTCGTAGGCATTATTTCTGATCGGGATGTAAGAGATGCAAGTCCGTCTATTTTAGATGAACAAGTTTCACTCGATATGCTGAAGCAACCACTTGAACTTATTATGAAACATCCTGTAATGACTTGCCATCCTCTCGATTTCGTTGAAGAAATTGCTACTTTATTTTTTGAAAATAAAATTGGCTGTCTCCCTGTTACAAAGGCTGGCAAGCTAGTTGGAATCATTTCTGAATCTACTGTACTGCACACGTTAGTGAAATTAACAGGAGCACATCAACCAAGTTCACAAATTGAAATTCAAGTAAAAAACGAACCTGGTATTCTTGGAAAAGTCGTTGCTATTTTTAGTGATTTGCAAATAAATATCGTGAGCGTTCTCGTCTATCCAGCAAAAGATGAGAATGATAAAGTACTCGTTTTCCGCATTCAAACGATGAATCCGCTAAAAGTGATTGATGCACTTGAAGCAGAAGGCTACCGCGTATTATGGCCGAACATTATGGGGATGCAAGCATGAGTAGCGCGTTTATTTATTCGGATGACTTTCGGGGCTATTCGTTTAGCCCTGATCATCCTTTTAACCAACTACGCGTCACACTTACGTATGATTTATTACAAAAGGGCGGTTTTATCTCTCCCTCCCAAATCATCTCACCACGGATGGCTACAGATGAAGAGATCGCCTACGTTCATACAGAGGAGTACATAAATGCGGTAAAACGTGCTGGAGAAGGTAAGTTAGAAAAATCAATTGCGATGACATATGGACTCGGAACAGAAGATACACCGATGTTTCCAAATATGCACGAAGCAAGCGCATTACTCGTTGGCGGTACGTTAACTGCTGTCGACGCTGTTCTTTCCGGGAAAGTAAAACACGCACTTAATTTAGGCGGTGGCTTACATCATGGCTTCCGCGGCAAGGCATCTGGCTTTTGTATTTATAACGATAGTTCCATCGCAATGAAATATATACAGAAAAAATACGGTTTACGTGTTTTATATATTGATACAGATGCTCATCACGGTGATGGTGTACAGTGGTCTTTTTACGACGATCCTAACGTATGCACCATTTCACTACATGAAACTGGGCGTTATTTATTCCCTGGAACTGGTGCTGTAAATGAACGCGGACAAGGTAATGGCTATAGTTATTCTTTTAACGTTCCACTCGATGCCTTTACAGAAGACGAATCGTTTTTAAATTCATATCGCACTGTCGTAAAAGAAGTTGCCGCATACTTTAAACCGGATATTATTTTAACGCAAAACGGCGCTGACGCACATTATTACGACCCACTTACACACCTTTGCGCAACGATGAATATTTACCGTGAAATACCGAAGCTCGCTCGCGAAATCGCTAATGAATATTGCGAAGGTCGCTGGATCGCTGTCGGCGGCGGTGGCTATGACCACTGGCGCGTCGTCCCAAGAGCTTGGGCACTCATTTGGCTCGAAATGAACAACATCCAAAACATCTCAGGTTATCTCCCTCCAGAATGGATTGACGCTTGGAAAGGACAAGCTGAAACAGAACTTCCCCTCACATGGGAAGATCCAGACAACATGTATAAACCGATCCCCCGTAAACCAGAAATTGAAGAAAAGAACGCATTAACTGTAACGAAATCCCTTGAAATAATTCGGAATAATATGACAAAATCTTTGTACTAAACGAAAAGGAGGCTCGTTTTTGAATAGCCTCCTTTTATTTATAGCTTGCTATTATTGTCGGTTTCTGTCGGTAAGTCGATATATTTTGATAATCGCTGATATATTTTAATAACCGCCGATATATTTCGAAAATCGCTGATATATTTTATTTCATAATTAAGTGGTCCAACTTTTATGAGAAAAGGTCGTGATATTATGTGGACACAACAAATAATCAACACGAAACGTGGCACATTTGAAATCTTTACAAAAGGAAGTGGCGAACCGCTTTGCATTACACATCACTATTCACAATTTAATGAAACTGGTGATTACTTTGCGAATGTTTTCACTGCTATGCATCGTGTATTGCTCATTAATTTACGAAACGCTGGTAACTCAGCAAAAGCCAATTCAGAAAAAGAATTAGGTATGATTGAAACCGTTCACGACTTAGAAGCAATACGGGAAGCTTTACAACTCCCAACATGGCATTTCGCTGGCCACTCAACAGGCGGTATGCTTGGGCTTTTATATGCGATTACATATCCAAATTCCTTACAATCATTAGTCATCGTTGGAGCTGCAGCAAGTAACTATACCGAAACACCATTTTGTATTTATCACCCGACACATCCACAGTTTCATTATATGCAAAAGCTCATCGAAAACTTAAAAACCCCTCGCCTTACAAATGCAGAAAGAAAAAAACTATCTACTAATAGAACAAAATTATCATTGTATAAACCAGAAAACTACAACTCTTATTTTAGTAAACCAATCCAAAAAACAATGTCCGCTAGCCGGATGAATGCTTTCGCCAATGAATATCCTTCATTTGATTTAAGAGAGCATTTACCTTCCATCCAAACAAAGACACTTATTATATGCGGAAGACATGATGTACAGTGCCCAATTCAGTATTCTATTGAGATGCATGATGGCATACGTAATTCTATCTTTGTGATATTTGAGGAGAGTAACCATTATCCTTTTTTAGAAGAATCCAGTCGGTTTACTTCTATTACTCAAGAATTTTTTGGGATTAAAAAGAAAATTAAGGACTAACAAAGGCAATAAGTCTAGGAAGAGAGAACAAGTTTATTAGTGCTGTTTTGCTAAAGGAGGAAAATAGGGTGAAAGAAAAATTATTAAGAGTTGGAACGACTTATATTCCAGTTACCAACGTAGAGCTTTCTTTAAACTGGTATGTAAATAAATTGGGAGCAGAGTTGAACTTTAAAGACGAAGACAAAGCTATTATTAACTTTGCAAATCAAAGCTTTTTTCTAGTTAAATCCCAAGATAATCAAACCTTAAATTTTTTTGATTTTCACGGTGAAGAACGCTTTTCTATAACATTCGAAGTTAACGGATTACATGTACTAGAATCAATTCATAGTGAATTTATTGAAAAGGAAATTCTAGTTGGAGAGATTGAAAACAGAGGGCATGCTGGGAAGAATTTTGTTTTTTATGATTTAGATGGTAATAAATTTGATGTTTGGAGTGAATTAAGTCCTATTTTCAAAGAAAAATACCTAATATAGAGTGATTTTTTACAATCAGACGTAAGTATTAAATAACATAGAAAGATACGAGGCTTATTCCATTAAAGCCTCGTTAATGAATATATTAACCTTCAAAAGAAATATTTCACACTAGAAACAACAAGAAGAACAAAAAAATCATTAAACCTACATCAAATAATACTGCCTTTTTATCTCCTTCTTTTAAACTTATCATAAAACTAGAAATTATTTTAATTCCAAAAAAGACCATCATAAATAACCAACCGAAATGATCATTCGTAGAATCTCCATCATAAAACATTTGTATTGCACCGATAATTAATAAGATAAGTATGATATTAGTTCCAATCTTTAAAGCCTTGTTTAATTTATTATCTTTTAATGTATCTCTCAAAATGTCGCACGCCCTCTCATACTCCCCTATGTTTTATCTCTCTTTATATTTTAACATAAATTACCTATTATTCCCTTTTCGTTCAAATAACATAAAAAACCTGCCAATTACTCGGCAGGTGCATTACACGTTAAAGCGATAACCAGCTCCCCATACTGTTTCAATATATTGCGGGTGGGCGGGATCTCTTTCAATTTTTTCGCGTAGTTTTCTAATGTGAACAACGACAGTAGCTAAATCACCAGCTGAGTCTAGTCCCCAAATACGTTCAAATAACTGTTCTTTATTTAATACTTGGTTTGGATGCGTTACAAAGAATGTTAATAAATCAAATTCTTTCGTTGTAAACGCAATTTCTTCATTGTTTATAAAAACTTTTCTCGCTCGCTGATCAATAGAAATTCCGTGAATGTATAACGTATCACGTTGCTTACTCACATTTCCTGATAATCTTTCATAACGAGAAATATGAGCTTTTACCCTTGCGACTAATTCACTCGGGCTAAACGGTTTCGTTATATAATCATCCGCTCCTAAACCGAGTCCGCGAATTTTATCTATATCTTCCTTCTTTGCTGAAACAAGTAAAATCGGAATGTCTTTTATAGCACGTATTTGTTTACAAATTTCAAAACCGTTCATTTTCGGAAGCATAATATCTAAAATAATTAGATCATAATCTTCCTGAAGAGCCATTTGTAGACCTACTTCTCCTGAATGTTCTACATCGACTTGAAAATCACTAATTTCTAAATAATCTCTCTGTAATTCTGCAATACTTATTTCATCTTCTACTAGTAAAATTCTCTTCATTCTACTCACCACATTCCTGTACTTTTTTCAATGAGAAGAAAATACTTGTACCTTCCCCAAGCTTACTTTCCGCCCAAATTTCTCCGCCATGTTCTTCAACAATTTGTTTCGCTATCGCTAAGCCAAGTCCACTTCCACCTGTGCTAGAATTTCGCGATTGCTCTGCACGATAAAACCGCTCAAATATATACGGCAGCGTATCAGCTTCTATACCTGCCCCATTGTCCATCACTTTCACAATAACTTTATTGTTATCACTCAATACTGTTACAGTAATTTTCTTCTCTTCTTTATCCATGTATTTCACACTATTATGAATTAAATTTGATATCACTCTATTTATCTTTTCGCAATCAGCCGTTACATATAGTGGTGATGAATGTAATTGTAAGTAAACTTCTATACCTTCCTCACTTAAATCCATCTGCATCTCTTCTAATAATTCCTGCATAAACACGTTTAACTCTATCGTTTCAAACTGAAAGGGAACTCGATTCAAATCAAGCTTCGAAAACAAAAAGAGCTCATCAATAAGTGTATCCATATGTTTTGCCTTCGTATGAATGGTCGTTAAATACTTATCCATTTTCTCTGGCGTATTTGCGACTCCATCTTTTATGCCTTCTACATATCCGATAATAGATGTGATCGGTGTTTTTAAATCATGAGATATATTGGAAATGAGCTCTTTTCGATTTTCTTCATACTGCGTTTGCATCTCTATCGACTCTTTTAATTTCTTTCTCATTTCCTCAAACCCTTGATTTAATTGCCCGATTTCATCATGGGATGTAACTGGAATTTGAAAATCTAAATTCCCTTCTTTAATTCTCCCAGTCGCATCTTTCAACACAAAAATTGGTTTTATCACACTTCTTGAGACGAAATAACTTACTAATCCAATGAGTAATATCGCTAACAGTAAAAGTGCTACGAATAAAATTGGAAATAATTTTTGTGTAAGATCTACAAATGAACTTTGCCTTTTTAGTACAAATATACTCCCTTCTTCATCTCCGGGAAAATAAAAATCAAATTTTACATATCGATAAAATGTATCGCCTAGTTCTGTTGTACCACGACTATTAATATTTGCTGATTCAAATTTCGGAATGGCTTCTTTTAAAGATACACCTTCAAATATTTTTGTAGCATAAGAAATGGTTTCTCCCTTTCTTACAACTATTTTCACCCCTTCTTTTTCAAGTGATGAAACGAACGATTCATCTAATAGTTGTGATTGATTTTTCTTTGCCGCTAATTTCAATTCAATATACGTATTCTCTTCTTCTGGCGTAAGCGGCTTTTGAATATAGGAACTTTTATAGAAATTTTTCACTGATTCCAAGTCTCCTGTTATAGAAAAAACAATTAAAAATCCCGCGACTAATATGAGCGTGATGGAAACGAGAATAACAGCGATATAAGAGAATAAAAATCTTGTTTTAATAGACATATGTTACATCCTCACTTTAACAAACCATGTTATTCATAAGCATAAAAATATATGTTCAAATACTCAAGCGATTTTATAGTAATTTTAGCGTCAGTTTATAAAAATTTAATGTTCTTCTTTTACAGTTGAAATGAGGAGGTTGAAATTCCATGTTCAAAAAAACATTAAGCATGTTATGTTGCGTAATTTTTTTACAAGGTTGCTCACAAGAACAAGAAGTTAAAAAGGAGATGACAAGCATGGAGACAGCGCTACACGGTGCAGATGTAAATATTCCAGACAACGATGGTGTTACCCCGTTAGAGCATGCTCGCGCTCATAACTTTGAAGAGATAGAGAAGATTTTGTTAGAAGGACGTAAGTAAAAAGCTAATTTTTGCCTTCCTCTCCCATCCTATGCTACATTTAAGCCGTTACATCAATATTAATAGGGTAACTAACTGTTACGATTTATTTAACAAATTATAACCAAAGTTAATTAAATATATCAGTAAGCCCTGCTAGTCAAGTGATTGGCTAGTAGTGAGGGTTAACTGCGGGCAATCCCTAAAGCTGATTGAACTACAACGTGGCTAGAAATGGTGAGCGTGAATGTTGCGAAAGCAGAAAAAATCAATCAGATGGTGCAAGGTTAAATCCTAAACACTAGAACAATGGGTCTTCCGCCTCGAATCATCTAAGTCAAAAGTGATAAGATGAACGTTCAACGACTATCTCGTATAACTGACGAGAGTACACCACAAGCCTATGGTGGTGGAAAAATCCTCTATCTCTAAAGAGATAAACATATAGTCTGCGCTCATGTGAAAATATGAGAAGTTCATAAGAGAACTGGCTAAGGAATTGCGCCCTTAGTTGAACAAGATAAATTTTATTGAATCTATCAAACTTCATTGAACTTGTCGAACGTATGTGCTATGTTAGGTTCAATGAGGTGAGAATAATAATGAAATTTTCACGAGTTAGTCAAGTATCGGAATTAACAGGTTTGTATCCGAGTAGTCTCAGGAGAATGCTGGTGGAACACGCTGCCATTCAGAAGAATCAATCTTTCGTTATCTAAAAGATAAGTGCTCGAATATTCGCACAGTAAAGGAGTTAAATTCTGATGATATTGGCGAAGAAAGTCAGACAGATTCCAACGCCTGAACAAGAACAAGTGCTTAGAAACCATGCTGGTGCTGCAAGATTTGCTTATAACTATTGTAAAAGAATGAGTGATAGATATTATAAGCTATTTGGAAAATCTGTTTCACAGTTAGCTTTACAGAAACGATTTACAAAGATCAAGAAGCGAAAGAGATATGAGTGGTTAAAAGACATTAATGCACAAGTTCCTAAACAGGCTTCAAAAGATTTTGATACGGCGAGGAAACATTCGTTCAAAAAGTACAAAAATGGTTATCACACTTCTTATAAATCCAAAAAAGATTTAATTCAAGGATTTTATGCCAATTATGAAAGACTGATTATAGGAAAGAAAGTAGTTTATATTCAGTCCATTGGAGAAGTGAAAACAAGCCAACAACTACCACGAAACAAAAAACCATCCAATCCAAGAGTTACCTTTGATGGTCGTCACTGGTGGATGAGTGTAGGGTTCCAAGAAAACTTTGAATCCCAAGAACTAACCAATGAGTCGATTGGTGTGGATGTTGGTTTAAAAGAGCTGTTTGTAGCTTCTAATGGTACGAAAGAACGAAATATAAACAAAGATGCCAAGGTTAAAAAACTTTTGAGAAGGAAAAAGTCAGCGCAAAGAGATATGTCTAGGAGATTTAAAAAAGGTGTAAAAATTCAATCTGCCGGATATGAAAAAGCTAAAACTGAGCACCTGCGGTTATCTAGGAAAATTACGAATATCCGAAATAACCATATCCATCAAGCAACAGCTAAATTGGTGAAAACCAAACCAAGGAGAATTGTTGTGGAAGACTTACCTATCTCAAACCTGTTAAAAAACAAAAAACTATCGAAGGCACTTTCCTTTCAAAAATTAAACTTCTTCTTTCAATGTTTGTCATACAAGTGCGAGAAGTACGGCATTGCGTATGTAAAAGCTGATAAATGGTTCGCCTCAAGCAAGATTTGTTCATGTTGCGGAGTAAAATACAACCATTCAGTTCAACCGGAAGGACAGTGGAGTTTAAAAATACGTGAGTGGTGTTGTGTTGGGTGCAATAGCCATCACGATAGGGATGTAAATGCGTCGATAAATTTATCAAGATGGGTAAAATAAATGCTTGATAATAGGAGGTAACGATACTGCCTCGTGTGGAGTGTTATACCCCTCGTCCCTTTGGGGCTGCGAGAACACGATGAAGCACTAACTTGTGTAAATTTGATTGAATTGTATAGATTTAGTTAAGTTTATCGTATCGGTGGGAATAAACATGAATAAACCTAAAATTGGGATGATTGGACTTGGAGGTATTGCGCAAAAGGCCTATCTTCCAACACTTACAAAAGAAACAGATTGGAATTTTGTAGGGGCGTTTACACCTAACGCGGAGAAAAGGAAACAAGTTTGCCACCAATACCGCATTCAAGACTTTCATTCTATTGAAACGTTGGCTTCAGAATGTGATGCAATCTTCGTCCATAGTTCAACTGCTACACATTATGAAATCGTTTCTGAACTTCTGAAAAAAGGAATTGACGTTTATGTTGATAAGCCGCTAGCAGCTACAGTGGAACAAGCTGAGCAACTAGTCGAGTTGAGCGAAAAGCATAACAGAAAGTTAATGGTCGGATTTAATCGCCGATTCGTTCCTATGTATGTTGCTGCAAAAGAGCAAGCTCATAATATTTCATGGGTTCGAATTGAAAAACACCGCACAAATAAAGTGGGGCCATATACGTACGACTTTACTATGTTAGATGATTACTTACATATTGTAGATACTGCTCGCTGGTTAGCTAATGATGATCTTAACGTCGTTCATAATATGATGCAAATAAATGAAAAGAATGAACTTCTTTACGGACATCACACATATACAACGCCAAGTGGACTGTTACTTTCTACCGCAATGCATCGCCACGCCGGTACAAATTTAGAACAAATTGAACTTGTAACGACAGGTAAAATCATTCGCGTAAAAAATATGAACACATTTGAAGTTGAGCAGGAAAATGCAGTTTCTCAGATTGGTTCACCATCATGGGATACGACGTTAAAACAACGTGGTTTTGAAGATGCTGTTCATCATTTTATTGAATGTGTACAAGGAGATACAAAGCCTGTTGTAGATGGATTAGAAGGATTAAAAACGCAGCAGCTGCTGCAATCTCTACTGGAGAATGTAAACAAAAATTAAAACGGATACATTTTTCAGAATTTACTTTCATTCCCATTTCCTCTTTATTTCTCTCACAAATTTCTATAGAATATGTTGATAGGAATTATAAATTTCATATTGAATCGTGGAAAGGATGGGATTAACACATGTGGAACGAGTTTAAAAAATTCGCATTCAAAGGGAATGTAATCGATTTAGCTGTCGGGGTTGTAATCGGTGCTGCATTTGGTAAAATCGTTAGTTCTTTAGTAAAAGATATTATCACACCATTACTTGGTATGGTATTAGGTGGCGTTAACTTTACAGATTTACATTTTGGATATGGTAAATCTGCTGTTATGTATGGTAACTTCATCCAAACTATTTTTGATTTCTTAATTATTGCAGCTTCTATCTTTATGTTCGTTAAAGTGTTCAACAAACTAACATCTAAAAGAGAAGAAGAAGAAAAGACAGAAGAAATTCCAGAACCAACAAAAGAAGAAGTTCTTCTTAGCGAAATTCGCGACTTATTAAAACAACAAAATTCTTCTAAAGATAGAGCATAATTGAACGGATAAAAAGGCATGCCCCTCGGGACATGCCTTTTCTATATTCTATAACGTTTCCGAATTCATATGAATAAATAAAATAATACCTGCAACCATAAGTACCATAATACTACCTGCAAATAGTGTAATACCCATGAACATTAAACTTGTGCTCATGTCCACTGATACACTTTCAATAAAAATAGAAATTACATACGTGATAAGGGCAATTCCTGCAAGAATACTTCCTGGAACAAATCGCTTTAAGCCATTTTGTTTTAACGTCATATATGCAAAAATAGCAGTCATACAAAGCGTAATTATCCAAAGAACGATCATCTCTTCTCCCCCCTCACAAGCCTTTTCTTTCTATTATACATGACATTGCCCTATAATAGTTAAATTTGCACTTATGTGACATATAACAAGGAACAATACCATTTTGTAGCGAAGTCACCAATAGGCCATATACTCGGGAGGATTTCAATTGGAATATGATATTGTAGGATATTTTAAACAGGTAGAGCGATTCGATTATATTACAATCGACTTAGACACAAAGTTTTTTTTATGTCTAAGTTGTACAATTAGAAACAAATATAACTTTACTAAAATTATCACTTAACTTAGACAAAGATGAAATTATTATTGCTGGCAATGTAAAACAATATAATCCTTCTAGGTTAGAACAGTTAATACAAAGTTTTAAGCGCACTGCACACAAACATGCCTGGAACATAATTTACGAAGTCCTGAAGAACTTTTTGCATTTTGGAAAGAAAATTGACCACCAAAAAAATGGATATTTTTTATATAAATCGATATAATTACCATATATAAATATTCTTTACAAGGGAGTGTTCATAATGATTTGGATTTCACTAATCGTATTAGCCTATTTCATCATTCTCGTCCCAATACAGTACAACTATATTAAGATATTAAAGAAAAAACAGAAAAAAATGAACGTGTCACAAAACGAACTATATGACAACATGTCTTATGAAGAATCCCAAATACACTATCATTATCAAAGCAACGTATTTACAATACCTGCTTCGCTTGTCGCAAGTATTATTTATAAGGTGAAACATGCAGCATAATATGTACGCTGTAAAATTATTATTTGAATCTGTTCATTCTGGTGAGCCTCATCCTACGAAAGTGGATGAGCATTATGAAGAAAATCACGATAAACTTTTTGAAGAAAGTATTATCCTCGTTAAAGCAAACGACCTAGAGGAAGCTCACGAATTAGGCAAAAAAATAGCTATACACTCTGAAGAATCGTACGATAATGTGTACGGTGAACAAGTCACATGGAAGTTTCGAAAAGTGTTACATGTATTTGAATTAAATGATACTTCATTTGAAACAGGAACAGAGTTGTACGCAAGATTTTTACACGTTAAAAAAAATGAAACGGTAGATACAATAGTTAAAACATACTACCCTGAATACGAATAAAAGCTCACAGCAATTGCTGTGAGCTTTTTTATACTTATTTCGTTGAATCTCTAAATTGGATACGGTGAGGTAAGATAACAGTGTGATCTTCCACTTTTTCTTTGTTCATATACTTTGTTAATAGACGCATTGCTACTGCACCGATATCATACATTGGTTGTACAACTGTTGAAAGTTGCGGACGAACCATTAATGCAAGGCGTGTATTATCGAAACCAAGTACTTCTACATCAGTTGGTACGTTTAATCCAGCGTCTTGTGCTGCATGGATTACACCTAGTGCCATTTCGTCAGAAGATACGAAGATTGCTGTTGGCTTTTCATCACTGCTCCAAAGCTTTTCGAATGCTTCGATACCTGAATCATATGTGTAATCTCCATCGATTATAAGATTTTCATCATATGAAATACCTGCTTCTTCTAAAGCTTTTTTATAACCTTGTAACTTCTTCGCGCTTCCCGCTTTATTAATGAAAGGACCAGAGACGAAACCGATACGCGTATGCCCTTGCTCAATAAAGTGCTTCATTGCGTCGTAAGCTGCTTGCGTATAATCAATATTTACTGATGGCGTTTCATTTTGCTCATCAAATGACGCTGCTAATACGATTGGTACTGGAGACTTTTTGAATTCTTCAATGTGAATGTCTGTAATATCTTCACCCATGAAAACAATTCCGTCCACTTGTTTTCCAAGCATCGTATTTAATAAATGGAACTCTTTCTCTTTGTTTTGGTCAGAGTTACTTAAAATGATGTTATATTTGTACATTGTTGCGATATCTTCAATTCCACGAGCAAGTTCTGCATAAAACGTATTTGAGATATCAGGAATAATAACACCTACTGTAGTTGTCTTCTTACTTGCTAGTCCACGTGCTACCGCATTTGGGCGGTACCCTAAACGATCAATCGCTTCTAATACTTTCTTTCTTGTTGTAGGCTTTACATTTGGATTACCGTTCACTACACGAGATACGGTAGCCATTGAAACGTTTGCTTCACGCGCTACATCATAAATTGTTACGTTCATCTCATCGCACACTCCTTCTATTTTTGTTATCTATTTTTATGTATCGGTTACTTGAATGAAAAAAAGACATCAACTCTATTTGCAGATGCCACCAATCGTCCCGAGTTCTTCCTTTTACTAATGATACGATAAAAACGCAGGCTCATACAATATTTTCCCGCAAAAGTTTCGAAAAAATTCGCTTCTTTTCTCGTATTTTCGTATTTTTTATGAAAAAAAGGGCATTTTTTGTAAAAAAATAGATATCCCATGAGTACAAACTGTATATTAAGCCGTACGTTAGTAAATGAAATTTATATCGGCGATTTATATATATCGACTTACCGACAGAAACCGACAATGATATTCATTTGATGCGCGCTGGATCTGGGCTGGCAATAGAAGGTCACATCACCCTGTAGAATGCGTTATATCGGCAACGACAGGTAAATGTGTTGCTTTCTTTAAAATCGGCGCAGCGGATATAGGAAGCGTATTACGCGGCGCTCCTTCCCATCGTACCTTTTCACTTACAATAAAAAAAGACAGTTTAAACACTGTCTTTTTTTATAAGAAGGAAACAAACGGTTTTTCGCTGTTTTTCTCTTTTATAATAATTGCCTCAATTTTACTCTCGGACTTTATCTGCAATTGTACTTTCGCATCTTTAGGTAATTTTTCTAACATACTTTGAGCAGCCATTTGAGTAAGAGCCATTAATTCTGTTTTACCGTTATATTTAATAACGATATTCATATTTAATGTATCCATCTGATTTTTCTTGTAAGAAACTTTAGCATTTACTGGGATAAAATCTGCCGGAGAAAAACCTTTCATCGCATCAGCAAATTCAGTTATTTTTGTATTATCTTCTCCATGTGCTTGTTTAAATTCATCAGAAGGATATGAATATGCTTGTTCATCGATCGTACTCCAATTTCCAAGGTTCGTATCATTCTTTTGAACGGTAGCACTAGCAATATACGTCCCATTTTTTAAAGAACTTGTACTTTCTTGCTTAAAGATAGCAAACGTAATTGGAGACTTATTATACTTGTCATTTTTATTAATCGCTTCAATAAGTTGCTTGGCAACTTCAGTACCCTTAGACATAGCTTCTTCATTCGATACACTTGAAGACATGGCTAACCCGATCACAACGCCAGATAAACTTAATTCATTTGAATTCTGCTTCCCGAAATAGTCTTGTTCTATAATATTTGTCAAAACGGGTGCTTTTACTTTTGCGACTAGTTCATCAACTAACTTCTCCGGAATATACTGATTTAATTGTAGTACATGATTTTCTGTATCAAATTGCTCTTTTGCAATATTCATTAAACCATTTTCATACTCTGCTAAATCTAATTTAGAATTTGTTGTTATATTAGCTGTATTGATAACCTTTTGTTCTTTTAAAGGAATTACAGTTCTATAATAGTCTTTAGAAACAGCAGTTCTCGGAATCATGCTTTTTTCTTTCGTATCCTTCTGTATAACTTCATCCTTCTTACTAATCGTATCATTACTACAAGCTCCTAGTAATAAACTTACGACCGCGAAGGATAATGCCATTTTCTTCATTACTTAAAACCTACTTTCAACAATCTAATTATTTAATTTGAACTAATAACAGTGTACCATTAAATATATTTCAACAAAAACAAAAAAAAGAAGCAAGCACCTTTCGCTTGCTTCTTTTTACTTAATATTCTCTTCTAAAGCGTCTTTTTTAATGTTCCAATGAGACGTATTCCATACTACCATCCCATCTTTTATGTATAACACTTGCGGAGATTCATGTTTAATGCTGTACTGTTCTGCAACACGATTCGAAACATCTCTCGCATCTTGTACGTATAAGTAATACGCTGGTACTGCTCTTTCTTCACTACAATACGCTTGAAATTCTGTATATGCACCGTGACTAATCGGGCATGTCGTACTATGTTTAAAAAGAACATAAGGCTCGTTTTTTTCTACTAATACTTCAAGTTCTTCAATTGCTTCAATTTTTGTCATATTCATCACGATTCACCTCTCATACGAAGTCTAGAGCGCTTTTCTTTCTTTTCAGCTTTTTTCTCAAGTCTTTCTAATTTACGCTCTTCTTTTTCAACCTTTTTCTCTTGTCTTGTCGCACGATAATGATTGTATACTTCAATTGCTGCGCTACTCCACTGTACAACTTGCGCTACTTTATCGGCATTATTTTCAATTTCGTCCGTAACAGAATCTGATACATTACGAAGTTTCGTATTTAAAGAATGGATTGTCGTTCCAATTCCATCTACACCCGATACTACTTTATTTAATGATTGTGACTTCTGTTGAATGTCATCAGCTAACGCATTTGTTTTATGTAATAATTGCTCCGTCTCTACGCTAATCCCTTGCATTTGCTTTTCTAAACCTTCTAACGTGCTTGCAACGTTTTCTAACGTCTTTTGAACCGATAACAACGTTCTGCATACATATACTACTAATACAGCGAAAGCAACCGCGATAATAGCCGCACTTACATATAAAAGAACTTGCATTTCATCACTTCCTTTATCTTTTTCATACTTTCCCCTATTATACAATCATTTTCCGTTTCGTTCTAATCCCTATCTTTTCATTAGAATTTTCATACTTATTCGTTAACTTTAACATAAATGATTCAACAAATTCCACTAAGTAGGTTACAATAGGAGAGGATACATAATTAGTAGGGAGGCTTTACATATGAAAGATCCACGCATTGAAAAGTTAGCATACAATTTAATTAACTACTCTATCCGCTTACAAAAAGGCGAAAAAGTATTAATTGAAAACTTTGGCTTACAAAAAGAACTTGTAACTGCACTTGTAAAAGAAGCATATGCAGCTGGTGGTTTCCCATTCGTTTCTTTAAAAGATCATCAAGTAGATCGCTCTTTATTAATGGGTGCTACTGAAGAACATTTTGAACAAATCGCTGCATATGAAGCAAGCGTAATGAAAGATATGGACGCTTATATCGGTCTTCGCTCTGGCGATAACATTAACGAACAAGCTGACGTGCCAAGTGAAAGAATGCAAATTCACGGTCAAACAGTTGGTAAGAAAGTTCATAGAGACATCCGCGTTCCGAAAACGCGCTGGGTTGTTCTTCGCTACCCAAATGCTTCTATGGCGCAGCTTGCTAAAATGAGCACAGAAGCTTTCGAAGACTTCTACTTCGAAGTTTGTAACTTAGACTACGGTAAAATGGATAAGGCGATGGATAGCCTTGTTACATTAATGAATAAAACTGATAAAGTTCGCCTAACTGGCCCTGGAACTGACTTAACATTCTCTATTAAAGATATTCCAGCTATTAAATGTTCAGGTCATTTAAACATTCCAGACGGTGAAGTATACTCTGCACCAGTTCGCGATTCTGTTAATGGTACAGTTTCTTACAACACACCATCTCCTTACAACGGTTATACATTTGAAAATGTACAACTTAAATTTGAGAACGGTCAAATCGTTGAAGCAACTGCAAACGATACAGAGCGCATTAACAAAATCTTCGATACAGACGAAGGCGCACGCTTCGTTGGTGAGTTCGCAATTGGCGTAAACCCATACATCTTACATCCAATGGGAGACATCCTATTCGATGAAAAAATCGATGGCAGCTTCCACTTTACACCTGGACAAGCTTACGAAGATGCATGGAACGGTAACAACTCGAACATTCACTGGGATCTAGTATGCATCCAACGCCCTGAATACGGCGGCGGCGAAATTTACTTCGACGACGTACTAATCCGTAAAGACGGACGCTTCGTTGTATCTGAACTAGAAGCTTTAAATCCAGAGAACTTAAAATAATAAATAAAAACGCTCGGAATTTTCTCCGAGCGTTTTTCATTTATTACCTACCATTTCTATTTTCACATGTGGACTCTCTTTTTCTACAAGCGATAAAAACTGCTCCATATGTTGCGGCATCGCAACCATATGTACTTTGTATGTATTCGTCGTAATTTCAAGGGATTTCCCAACTTGACGAATGATTCGTATCTCTTTCAATACGATATCGTCATTTAAAATACCGTACTTTAATACCCCATTTTCTACTTTGTGCTTTTTAATAAATACTTCCCAAACGAGTGGTACATTTACAAGGAAACATAAACCCATTCCAATTAACGCTGACATCCACTGCTCTTTATTTGAGATAATCATGACAAGTGGATATACGAACATAAAAACTAACGTGAGACAAACGAAAATTACTACCGATTTACTTCTTTGAATCGGAATGTTCATACACGCACCCCCTAACCCAAATTATACCACTTTTTCCATTTTAGTTCATAAAAAAAGGCCATTTCTACATGACCTTCTTAAACAATATATCTATAGAATTTCTTATCCACCTGTAACACTGGAAAACTTTTTGGCAAATCTTCTATATCCACACTTTGAAAACCATTCTTTTCATAAAAGCGATGTGCTGCTAAAAATTTCACTGTCGTTCCTAAGTAAATATCTTTCAGCTTTTTATTCTCAGCCCACGAAATTGCTGTTTGGAGCAACTTATGTGATGCGCCCCATTCTTTTCCGCGAAATTCTTTTTTTACGAACATTTTTCTTAGCGCTACTTGCTGATTCTCAATATCTAATAAAGCTACTGTTCCAACTACTTTATCATCATAAGTTGCTACCCAAAAGTTTCCATGATTCCTTTGATAAAATGTTTCTATTTCAAGCAGGTCTGGCTGCTCTTCTTTCGTAATGGGGACATTGTACTCTTTTTGCTGAATATGAACGATAAGATCTACTACTTCATCTTGAAACGTACTTTCATACGGAATAATGCGTATCTTCTCGTTCATCGAATCTCCTTCCACTCTGAAGCTAGTAAACTATATACAGCGATATCGTGAAAATGATCATATAGCCATTCATCATCTCTTAAAATACCATCTAACTTAAAACCTAAACGCTCTGGAATAGCGCGGCTTTTCACATTTTCAACACCGCATCTAATTTCCACTTTATTTAATTTTAAATTCTCAAATGCATATTGAAGTACAGCCTTCACGCTACGCGTCATAATACCTTTCCCGCCAGCATCTTCTGCCAGGTAATATCCGAGACTGGCCGCTTTCTTCCCCCAACTTACCGGATGAATGCCTACCATCCCAACGAGCTTTCCTTTATAACGTATGCCACTTTCAAAACCGTCTCCCTCTGCAAACTTCTTTAACCACATCGGACAAATCTCATCATACGCACCAGCTGATTTCATCCCATCTACCCAAGGAAGCCATCTTCGTAAATGATTACGGTTTTGGTCTATTAATTGATATAGTTCCTCTTTATGATGCTTCTCTAATAACTGTAATTCGATTTCATCGTCTACTCGAAGTGTGAACATGTTTTTTAGCTCCCTTTTAGTTTTCTTATTATTCTAACACTTACAGATATAAATTGTTAAATATTCACACTTTATTTTAAATTATATATATGAACACCCACTATATATGATTGATATCTAGATATGAGTCATATATAGTTAAAGCATGGAAAAAAATGATAATTTTATAATTCAATTACGTAAAGGTGTTTTTGATCTTGCTATTTTGTCTTTAATAAGTAAACAACCTATGTACGGATACGAAATTACAAGTGCATTACAAGATATCCCTGTGTTTCATATCCCAAACGGTTCGATTTACCCCATATTAAATCGAATCACGAAAAACAATTGGGCTATTTCCTATTGGGAAGAGTCCGGTGATGGCCCAAAAAGAAAATACTATCGAATTACAGACGAAGGGAGAGAAATTTTACATAGTCGCTTACATGATTATGATGCAGTGTATCATGCTCTAATGTTACTAGCTAAAGGAGAGGATAAAAAATGAACAAGGAACAATTCTTTTCAAATGAACTCATTGCTTCTTTCTTACAGGATTTCGACAAAGGTTTAATGAACTTACCTACCTCAGCAAGAGAACAACATGTGCTAGAAATCAAATCCGATTTATATGAAAATGCATTAAGTAAAGAAAATGAAGGGATACCATTAGCAAGCATCCCTTCACAAGTGATTGAAGAATTTCTTCCTCCAAAAGAATTAGCACAGGAAATTGCCGGAGAATATACAGACGTTATTCAAGATGCACAGCAATTTACAAATACATTTATTAAATACTTTACAGGGCTATCTGTTGCTCCACTCGTTGCTTTATCAGTACCTATCGCACTTGGCTTTATAAATATTTCAGCTAATTTACCATTTTTATTAGCCTTTATCGTAAGCAATATTTGGTTCATCTGTAGAGAAAACCATTGGAATACAAAGCAATTAAAATTTTTAAAAACAATGATTTCCTTTAGTACTAGCGTTTTAATTGCACTTCCGTTTGCATTCTTCGCGATTCGAATTATGATAACAAAACAATTCGATATATTTTCATTCTATTATTTAATCGGATATGTACTTTTTAGTTCACTATATATCTTTTTATTAAAACAACTATACAAAAAGAATAAACACTATCAACAGATTAACGCTTTTTAAAATATATCGAACACAACAAAAAAAGACGCACAGCCACAGCTATGCGTCTTTTCTATTACTTCTCTGCAACTTGAACTTCTTTTACGTAAGCTGCTTCGAATTTTTGGATGTCTCCTGCGCCCATGAAAATTAGAACGCCGTTTTTATGTTTCTTTAATACATCCGTTGTTGTATCTGTAATTAGTTCTGCACCGTCAATACGCTTTTGCAGATCTTCGATTGTTAATTCACCTTTGTTTTCGCGCGCTGATCCGAAAATATCACATAAGTATACTTGGTCAGCTTTGCTTAAGCTTTCAGCGAACTCATCTAAGAACTTTTCTGTACGTGAGAATGTATGCGGCTGGAATACAGCGACAACTTCACGCTCTGGATGTTTTTGACGAGCTGCTTCAATCGTTGCATTAATTTCTGTCGGATGGTGTGCGTAGTCATCGATAATAACTTGCTCTCCCATTGGCTTTTCATTAAAGCGACGTTTTACGCCTTCAAAAGTTGTTAACTGATGCTTAACTGCTTCTACATCAACGTTTTCATAATGGCAAAGCGCGATTACTGCTAATGCATTTAATACGCTGTGGTTGCCGTATCCTGTAATTTTGAACGTGTCATAGTACGTATTACGAACGAATACATCGAAAATAGTACCATCTGTTCTCTTTTGAATGTTACGTGCTTGGAAATCATTATCTTCTCCAAATCCATAGAAAATAACAGGTACTTTCGCTTGAATTTTTTGAAGTTCTTCATCATCCCCACATGCAATAATACCTTTTTTCACTTGCAATGCCATCTCTTGGAATGCATTGAATACATCATTGATATCTGAGAAATAATCTGGATGATCAAAATCAATGTTTGTCATAATTGCATAGTCTGGATTGTAAGACAAGAAATGACGACGATACTCACAAGCTTCAAATACAAAATACTTACTATTTTCTACCCCATGCCCTGTTCCATCTCCAATGAGGTAAGATGTAGGGTGTGCACCTTGCATTACATGGGCTAACAAACCAGTTGTTGATGTTTTTCCATGTGCACCAGTTACAGCAACACTTGTGTATTGGTTCATAAGATCACCTAAGAAGTGATGGTAACGATGTACTGGGATGTTTAATTCTTTTGCTGCTACAATTTCTTCATGCGTATCAGGAAATGCATTTCCTGCAATAATCACTTGTCCTTCTTTTACATTATTTTTATCAAAAGGAAGGATCGAGATATTACGCTTTTCCAACGCTGTTTGTGTAAAGAAACGCTTTTCATAATCAGACCCTTGAACAGTATGCTTCATGTCATGAAGAATTTGAGCTAATGAACTCATTCCTGTTCCTTTAATTCCTACAAAATGGTAAACTGTCATCTTAAAGAACCTCCAACATTTCGAACTAATACAACGGCCTATCTATAAGACAGTATATGAATCTTTTCTTATTTTGGTAATCATCATACATTTTTGATGTAGTGAAGTTATTCTTTCCCTTCACTTATCAGGATAAACTCGTACGTACTTCTTTTTTATGTCCATAACAAATCCATTATAGCAAAAAAGAAGCCGCTATACTATGATAACAGAAAAACTGATAGGGTCAATCACCTATCAGTTTTTCTCTCTTTTACATATCTTCTCTTTTTTCTAATTGAACACGCTCTAGACGTGGGTTTGGACGATATTTACGACCAGCTTTCGCTTCTGGTTTTCCATTTAATTCTACGTTATCACCAGTAAAGCCAATATTCATTTTTAATAAGCTACTTCCTACTCCGTATATATCAACAGGTACGTTTTGAGCTTCAAATTCACGAATACGCTTCTCATCAAATCCACCAGTTACAACGATGTCTACATGCTGGAATCCTTCTTCATCAAGTGCTTTACGAAGTGCGAATACAAGTGATGGGTTTACACCACGTGGATCGAATGTTCCAAGTACTTCTGGGTGGCGAATGAAGTATTGATCAATCATCGTGCGCGACGTATCTACACGTACACCTTTTAATGTTGATCCAAATTCACGCGCTACGCGAAGTGCATCTGTAATGACATCATTATTGTAATCAATTAATACAACTAATTCATCTTCTGGGAATTTCTTATGATATGCTTTTGCCGCTTCCACAACATCACCATTAAACATTTGAATTAATGCGTGAGGCATTGTCCCCATACCACTTCTACCCCACCATTCATTCATCGCATGCGTCGCTTGTGCGCTCATACCCCCGATGTATGCTGCATAACCGTCACCAGCTTGTTGCGTATAATGATCGTCACGATCTCCCATGAAAATAACTGGTTTTTCTTTATCTACGCTACGCGCAGCTTGGACAACGTTATATACGTTTGTCGCAACTGATGTACGACGGGCTAAAATCCCATCAATGACACCTTCTAAAAATCCGAAATTTTCATAAGGACCATGAATTGTTAACACTGTTTCAAACGGACTAATATTATCGCCATCTTTTAAAGAGTTAATTTCAAGTTCCTCAGGATTTTTGGCGAATGTTTGTAGCAAAGCAATCACTTCATCTGTTCCGCAAAGAACTGCATTTTCCTTTTGGAAAAATTGCATCGTCACAACACTTTTCGGGCGAAATTCTTCAATGATTTCTCTAGTCTTTAAAAAGTAAACGGCAGAGAACCAACCTTCTCCAACACGTTCGTCAAATTTAAATGTTCTATTTGTTAGTCTATTTATTTCACCTTTTAATTTTAATTCAATTTCTTTCATGTCGCTTTACTCCCTACTTTACTATCCAACATTTTCTATTAGTATACAGCAAAACCGTTTACTATACATTTGTTTCCTGCATAGCAGCGAATTCATCCTCAGAAATAAGGACATCTCTCGGTTTCGTTCCTCTTCCTTCAGAAATAATCCCTTGCGATTCCATCTCTTCAATGAGACGTGCCGCGCGATTATAACCGATGCGGAATTTTCGCTGTACAGAAGATGTGGACGCTCCCCCTTGTTCTACAACAAATTGACATGCATCAAAGAACAATTCGTCTTCCGACTCAGCTTGTTCTGTTTTCGCTAATAAATCCTCTTGCTTAAATAAGTAATTCGGCTTCATTTGCTTTCTCACATGATCAACTGTTTTCTCAATCTCATCATCCGATACATATACACCTTGTACACGAACTGGTTTAGACGTACCGTTTCCTAAAAATAGCATATCACCACGGCCAAGTAATTTCTCCGCGCCCCCAATATCAATAATCGTACGCGAATCAACTTGAGATGATACAGTAAACGCAATACGCGTTGGAATGTTTGACTTAATTAAACCTGTAATAACATCTACAGACGGACGCTGCGTTGCTACTAATAAATGAATACCACAAGCACGTGCTTTTTGCGCAATACGACAAATCGCTTCCTCAACATCACCAGGTGCTACCATCATTAAATCGGCTAACTCGTCAATGACAATAACGATATAAGGTAATGTCTCTCCTGGAATTTCTCGCCCACTTACAATCGTATTATAACGAGTTAAATCACGAGCACCAGCGTGCGCAAACAATTCATAACGACGCTCCATTTCTTCAACCGCCCACTTTAATGCAGCTGTCGCTGCTTTTACATCCGTAATAACAGGTGCTACAAGATGCGGAACAGAATTGTATGGTGCAAGCTCAACCATCTTCGGATCGATTAACATTAACTTCACTTCATGCGGTTTCGCTTTATATAAAATGCTCGTTAAAATTGCGTTAATGCACACACTTTTACCAGAACCCGTTGCACCCGCAATAAGTCCATGTGGCATTTTTCGAATATCCGTTACAATTGGATCGCCTGAAATATCAAGTCCTAGCGCAACTGTAAGCGGTGATTCGCTCTTTGTAAACACAGGACTTCTTAAAATTTCACGAAGGAATACTGGCTTACTTTCTTTATTTGGAACTTCGATTCCAATCGCACTCTTCCCTGGAATCGGTGCTTCAATACGAATATCTTTCGCTGCTAAACTCAGTTTAATATCATCACTTAAGTTTGTAATTTTATTTACTTTCACACCTGGGTCTGGCTGTACTTCAAAACGAGTTACCGCTGGACCTTGCGATACGTTAATAACATGTGCACCAACGTGGAAATTATTAAATGTTGTATCTAATAATTCTTTCTGTTCATCCAACCATTCCGTATTATCTAAAGCTGCCTGCTGCGGAATTGACAACAATGTTAATGGCGGAATTGCATATGTCGGTGGTGTTTGCAATACATTTCGCATATCGTTCTCTCTTTGATTTACAACATATGCTTTCTCTTGTACTTCCGTACTTGAAGTTGGCTTTTGTACTTGCTCTACCACCACTTGTTGCACTGGACGTTCTTCCACTTGTGATTCCACCACTACTTGCTGCATTGGTTTCTCTTCCGCTTGTGGTTCTACTACTACTTGTTGCACTGGCTTTTCTTCCACTCGTGATTCTACCACTACTTGCTGCATTGGTTTCTCTTCCACTTGTGGTTCTACTGCCACTTGTTGCATTGGTCTTTCTTCCACTTGTGGTTCCACTACTACTTGCTGCATTGGCTTTTCTTCCACTTGTTGGACAGGCTTATTCTCTACTCGTTCACTCATAGAAGGTTGCATTGCATTTACTCTAGCCGCATGTCTTTCCATTAATCGCGTTCTGTCTTGTTTCAACATAACAACATTAAATGGGACATGGCGCTTTTTCTGACGTTTTGATTCTTCTTTTTGTACAATTGGTTGCTCTTCTGAGACCGGTGTTTCCTCTACAACTTGTCGTTCTTCTGCAATCCGTGCTTCTTCTACAACTCGTTGTTCTTCCGCAATCGGCGCTTCTTCTACAACTCGTTGCTCTTCCGCAATCCGTGCTTCTTCTACAACTTGTTGTTCTTCTGCAATTAGTGCTTCTTCTACAACTCGTTGTTCTTCTGCAATCGGCGCTTCTTCTACAACTGACTGCTCTTCCGCAATCGGCGCTTCTTCTACAACTGACTGCTCTTCCGCAATCGGCGCTTCTTCTACAACTTGTTGTTCTTCTGCAATTAAAACATTTGCAAAGCTTTGAACATCTTTTTTCGTTTGTTCATCAACCTCAGTAACATGTATGAATCCATTCTTTAGTTCAATTGCTTCATTTAAAACCATTTCTTGCTGTGTTTCCTCAAGTGCTATAGGTTCCACTTCTTCTAGCTCTTCTGCTTCTGCAATTACTTCCACTTCTTCTGACTCTTCTGTTTCTGCAATTACTTCCACTTTTTCTAGCTCTTCTGCTTCTGCAATTACTTCCACTTCTTCTAGCTCTTCTGCTTCTGCAATTACTTCCACTTCTTCTAGCTCTTCTGCTTCTGCAATTACTTCTACTTCTTCTGACTCTTCTGCTTCTGCAATTACTTCCACTTCTTCTAGCTCTTCTGCTTCTGCAATTACTTCTACTTCTTCTGGTATTTCCGCTTCTGCAATTACTTCCACTTCTTCTGGTATTTCCGCTTCTGCAATTACTCCCACTTCTTCTGGTATTTCCACGATGATTGTTTCTTCAAGTTTTTCTTCTGCTTTGACAATCACTGATTCTTCTGGAGCTTGCTTTTCTACTTCAATAGTAGGTTGTTCTATTTCTGTATTACGTTTAGTTTCTTCTGATAATATTGTATCCTCGTGCTCTACTTTAGAATCTACTAATTCTGTTTGTAGAATGTTTTTGACCACTACATCACTTTCTTGCTTAGCATCTTCCATACGCTCAGCAATTGTTTGATGAGGTACTTCACCCGCTGGAACTGCCTGCTGTGCACTAATTTCTTGAACCACTTCTTTTTCTTCTACTATAGGCTCTTGGCGTTCAATTTCATAACCGTTTTTCTCTAGCCATTGATCGACAACTGACTTTTCTTCCTTTTTACTTTGTTGATCTCGCTGATCAACACCTTCATGACTGGAAGAATTCGTTGCTTGTCCTTCTGAGAAATCAGATAATGTATATCCTTTTTTCTCTAACCATGCATCAACGACTGATTTGCCCTCTACAGATATTTCAAGATCTTCTCTTTCCTTTTTTTCCTCCTGCTTTTCTACCTTTTTCTCTACAGAAGGACGATTATATCCGTAAATTGGCGAGATCATTTCTGTTGGACGAAATGGTCTACGGTTACTTTCTTGCGAAGGTGCAGATGCTTTCTTTACGACAGGCTCTCTCTCCGGTTCATATTGTACTGCCGGCTCTTCATATGTAGAAACTACTTTTTCCACATACTGTCGTCTACTTCTTTCCACTTTGACCCCTCTTTGAGTAGGCTGATTTTCATATGTTACAACTTGAACAGGTTGTTCTTCAAAATGCCCTGTTGCTATAACATCCTCTTCATCGAACCCATTATCCGGTACTAATGGAAAACGGCATTTACCTGCATTCCGACTTGCCATTTGTGCTTCTCTTGCTTCAGTGTAGTGGTTTACACGAGGGATCTTCGGCTGACTTTCGATTTGCTTTGGTACTTCTTTATTTATCGCTGTTTGTTCTTCCTCTTTGTTAAACAGCTTTTTCATCCAATCTAACATGCTTACCACTCTTTCTACTAAATAGTAACATCCTTTATTGTATCAGCATTCGGCAAAAAGTGCAGGTAAAATTAAGCATGTCATATTTATCCATAACATTCTAATTACGAGTGTTTTCATATGGAAAAACGCAGCCTTCCATGTAAGACTGCGTTTAAGCTTTACTCTTCCGATACTCATCTACACTATCCGTTACACTTTGCAATAAAGAATTTACATACTGTGGGTCAGATAATTTTTTATCTTCTTCAGAATTTGACATAAATCCAAGTTCTAATAGTACGCCAGGAACCTTTGCCCAATTAAATCCAGAAAGGTCATCCCTGAATTTAATTCCATTTACTTTCACTTGATGATTCTCTCTCATTTTATTTACAATCGTTTGAGAGATTTGAAGACTTTCAGCATAAATCTCTTTCGTGTACGGACTTCCTTCTGCCGGCGTTAATACAGCAAATCCACTTTGATTCGGATTTTCAGAGCCATCTGCATGAAGACGTAAAAATAAATTCGCCTTATGATCATTCGCAAATGTCGCGCGTTCTTTATTACTTATATCCACATCTTGTGACGTTCTCGTCATTAATACTTGTATTCCCTTTGCTTCTAACTTTTCTTTTAATACGGAAGCCATTTCTAATACAAGAACAGCCTCTCTTTTTTTCGTCACAACACCAGTTGTACCATCTGTCACTTTATATTTTTGCGTCGTTGCTCCTGGCCCGATTGGCTCCAAATTTAAATTTGCTTTTTGTTGATGCCCCGGATCAATAACAACAAGAAACTTTCCTTGTTTTTCATTACTCTCTACTTTTTGTTCATTATTTTGCAGCGGTTGCTCTGTTGGCTGCGCTGGCGTAGCTTCCTCTTTCTTTTCCTCGGCCGGCACTTCCTCCTGCTTCTGCTCCACTTGCTCATTCGTTTGAACTGCTTGCGGTTCTTCTTTCTTTTCTTGTTCTTCTTGCTGCTTTTCTACCGGTGCGTCTTCCCTGTTATCTTGTTTTTTTTCCTGCATAGAAGATGTTACTTCTTTTTTCGGCTCTTCTTGCGAACAACCTCCCATATATATTCCAATGAATACAATCATGCTCATTATTTTTATATACTTCATGTGTTTCTCCCATCACTTTGCACCGGTCTCAAAGTTTTTTATAATTGTTTTATAATCTCATCCATATTTCCAATATGAACGGGTTGCCATGTTTCTGTACCACGCTCTGCCGTATAAACTAAATACGCACCATCAGCCACATTTACGAAAATCGGATCCCCCATATCTGTTTCATATCCGATAACAATCCATTCTTCTTTCCATTTTCCATGTTCTTCACTTATTAATGAATTTTTATGTTTATCATATCGATAACCGATTTGTCCTTTTTCTAATTCATTTTCGCTAAACACATATATTTCATAGGAACCTAGTTCGATATCTTGCTGTTTTGAAGTTTCAATTCGTTTCAGAAGTTCTGCGATTTTTAGTTGTTGTTTCATACGTCTATCCCCTTCTATTTTTCTAAATTTTAACTAGTTTGTTTATAAAATACAATATAGTTTTTGAGAAAAAAGGTGACATCCTTATCATATGAACGATTTTTTGAATATATCTGTCACAACTCGCAATATATCAATGATTCAACAGAAAAGAGAGGCTGTCCAAAAGGACAACCTCTCTTTTCTTACATCAATTAAAATTTGAACTCTTGTCCAACTTCAAAGCTATCTTCTAATACAAGAATACCTTTTTCTTGTGGAGCATTTGGAAGCTCTAATTCACGTGCTGAACAAATCATTCCAGAAGAAGGAACACCGCGAAGTTCAGCTGGTTTAATTAACATACCGCTTGGCATTACAGCGCCGATTTTTGCAACGACAACTTTTTGTCCTGCATCAACGTTCGGTGCGCCACATACGATTTGTAATGTTTCTGTACCGATTTCTACTTTACAAATGTTTAGCTTATCAGCATTTGGATGCTTCTCTTTTTCAGCTACATAGCCTACAACAAATTTTGGAGAAAGATCTGCTTCTACTGTTTCTTCAAAGCCGTTCTTCGCTAAAATCCCGTTGATTTTTTCTACAAATTCTTTCGTTAATGTTAGGTTACCTGTTTCTTTTACTTCTAAGTAAGAAGACGCATTAAAGATGTTGAATCCTGCTGTTACATCGCTTTCACGATCGTATACGCGTGCAACATCTCCTTTGCGATCAAAAGTACGGTTCTCTAAAGTAATATCTTGTAAGGCAACAATTAGAGTGTCACCAATTCCTTCAAGGTTGTAAAAAACGTTCACTTCGTTCATCCTTTCTCTTTTCCGTCTGTCTTCTTCCGATTCTTCGCTAAAATAAAGATTGGCTCGAAGTCTCCATCTTCATATACGAATGAAAGTGATGTAATCGGAACATGCCCTTCGGCAAAAAATTTCATTGTCATTTGTGCAATAATATCATAACCGATTTCGTTGACGATATCAGCAATAATTAATACATCTTGGTGAGGAACAGCAACAACCATGTCACCAGAAATCTTTTCACGCATCGATTGTAGTAACGATTCGTTTAAAATACGCGTCGCATCATACCCATCATTTGTGTTTAAAAAGTAGAATGTATTCCCTGCTACTGTTTCTTGTTTAAATTCATAACCTAATGAGCGAGCGTTGAATAATGCCATCTCACGCACTTGTTGCTCTGTAAGTTCTAATTTTTGTAATAGACGCTCATCAATGAGTCGATACGTTTTATTCGAATCTAACGCGTAGTAAATACGTGTTTCCGCCGTATGATCCGTCATAATAAACGGATTTCCTTCTTCTGCTTGTTTCGGGAAAGAAGTAGAGCGAATAACAGGTAAAATTTTCGCTGCGCTATTTTCTTCTTTATGCATCGCAATTAACGCTTCTTGTACGTAATAAGCAACCTCTTCAATTGCTTTTTCTTTATTCACTTCCCATTTTGCCACAACTCCTGGAAGCGATACGTTAATACCTTTTTTCGAGTCTTTCTGTTCTATACGTAGAACTTCTTTCTCGCTATCATACTGAAAGTCCCATTCTGGGCGAGATAATTTCTTCATTAACTCGTCTTTCATCTTTTTACTTGTCATCTTCATCTCTTTTTCCTCCCTTCCAAAAAAATAACCTCCCCCGCGAAGGTAGAGGTTGTTTTACAATTCAATTGGCAAATTGCCTTATTTTAAACCTTCAATGAACTCTTCGATTTGCTCTTGTGTTTTACGATCTTTGTTTACATAGCGACCTGTTTCTTCACCCTTATTGTACGCTACAAAGCTCGGAATGCCAAATACGTCTAATTTTACGCATAGATCAATAAACTCATCACGATCTACATAGTAAAATGAGAAATCACTATATTTCTCTTCTACTTCTGGCATAAACGGGTCTACAAAACGGCAGTCTGGGCACCATTCTGCTGAGAACATAAAGACTACATTCTCTTCATTTTTCAATTGTTGGAATTGCTCCATGCTTTCTAATGATTTCATCTATATTTCCTCCTCTAACGAGTGCATTTTTTCATGTTATAATCTTTCTTTTATACTACCATACATCGCGCATGGTGCAAGGTTTATGCTTGCTTTTCGTCATACTTATATTGCCCAACAAGTAACTTAACAACGTGTACAAATAATTCCGTGCGGTCGACATAA
This sequence comes from Bacillus cereus group sp. N6, assembly GCF_016483705.1. Lineage (NCBI taxonomy): Bacteria > Bacillati > Bacillota > Bacilli > Caryophanales > Bacillaceae > Bacillus > Bacillus cereus group sp. N6. The sequence continues at coordinate 19,207 of NZ_JAEHBI010000019.1, read as the reverse complement.
TCATCTGTAAAAATACCGATAGCACCTTCGTGACTACGAATATCTTTTCTTTGTACAAACTCTTCCATCACTTCACTTAACTCCTTGCCATCTTCAAGAGGTGCTAAAAAATCATCTGGTAACTTAATACGTGCACCGCCTGCAACGAATGTTTTACCGGTATTTGTTGCTAGCGCGCCCCAGTTACACATAAATAAACCGTGCTCCGTTTTCATTACGCCACCTTCTAATCCAATACCAATTTGAGCTTCTCCTTCTTGTAGCGCTCGCTTCGCTCTATTAACCGCTCCTTGCATCGTCTCTTCATCTGTAAACGGCTGATTTGCTACCCCTGAAGGAACAGAAAGAGATGTAATTGTAGCATCTTTCCAAACCTTCTCCACAGCACCAACTTTCGTTTTATTCTTCGATCCAACTACTACTTTCATTTCGTTCACCTCTATAAAAATTCATCATTTTGTTCCATCCAATATCCGCTTCGGCACAAATTAAGTACCAACCACTATCACACACCACAGTGGAATCCCTTCTACCTATAAAAGAAGATGGCTTTCCGCAATATTATTGGTCCTAAACAAAAAAACAGGCTTCTTCTTTCTTCCTACCCACGGTCTTAATACACCATTCGAGCACCTATTAAGCACTAACCGCCACCACACACCGCTGGGGCATCTATTCAACCTAAAAAAAGAAGGGTTTTTCGCCCTTCTCCTCTACGCGTTATTCTTAATTGTCTCTAACGTCGTTTTATCCGTTGCTCTTACAAGCTTCGTAATGAGTTCTTTTGCTGCCGCATAATCATCAACATGTAAAATAGAAGCATGTGTATGAATGTAACGTGCGCAAACACCAATTACTGCTGATGGGATACCTGAGTTACTTGTATGTACACGGCCCGCATCTGTACCACCTTGTGAAATAAAGTATTGGTACGGAATGTTGTGTGTTTCTGCTGTATCTAAAATGAATTCGCGCATTCCTCTATGTGTTACCATTGTACGGTCGTAAATACGAAGAAGAGCACCTTTTCCTAATTGACCGAACTGCGTTTTATCACCAGATGCATCGTTTGCTGGACTTGCATCAAGCGCATAGAAAATGTCTGGTTGAATCATATTTGCAGCAGTTTGTGCACCGCGAAGACCAACTTCTTCTTGTACAGTCGCACCAGAGTATAATGTGTTTGGTAATGTTTCATCTTTTAATTCTTTTAATAATTCGATTGCAAGGCCACATCCATAACGGTTGTCCCAAGCTTTCGCCATAATTTTCTTTTCATTTGCCATCGGCGTAAACGGACAGATTGGCACGATTTGTTGTCCTGGTTTTACACCAATCTCAATCGCATCTTCGTAGCTATCTGCACCTATATCAATTAACATATTTTTTATATCCATCGGTTTTGCACGTTGCGCGTCACTTAATAAATGAGGAGGAATAGAACCAACAACCCCAATAACAGGACCATTCTTCGTCATAACTTGTACACGTTGCGCTAATAACACTTGACTCCACCAGCCGCCTAACGTTTGAAAACGAAGCATCCCGTTTTTCGTAATTTGCGTAACCATGAAACCTACTTCATCCATATGACCTGCTACAAGAACACGTGGGCCAGTTTCGTCCCCTTTTTTCAGACCAAATACGCTACCTAAACCGTCTTGCACAATTTCATCCGCATATTTGCTTAATTCTTGCTTCATAAAACGGCGTACATCATGTTCGAAACCTGATGCACCTTGTAATTCTGTTAACGTACGAAATAATTGTAATGTCTCTTTATTCACGAAGTCCCCTTCTTTCAAACCTTAGTAGAATACCTCTTTTATTGTAACGAAATTTTCGAAATGTTTCTAGTTTCTTCTTTTTTAACTGTATTTGCTTTATAATTATTATTGGTACACTATTTTTATTTTATAGAATTGAGGTGAATATATGAGCTGGAAAGGTTTAGTAGCAGGTCTTGGCGTTGGGTTCGCAGCTGGTTATCTTGTTGCAAACAAAGTACAAGAACAATCCCATATTTCTTCAGAAAAAGCATTGAAAATGGTGAAACAAGCATTACGTCATAAAGGTGAAATTACTGGCTCTTGGGTACATATGGTTCCAGAGGCATTTGAAAAATATGATGTCGCATACGAAGTTTATCGTGGCGGTCTTACAACAATGTTAGATGATATACAAGAACGATTTGAATTTTTAGTTGATGCTAAAACAGGTACTGTTTTAGAGGTTATAGCAGCATAAAAAGGAGGGTTCCCATTAGGTGAACCTCTTATTTTTTAATTGTGAAAGAAATAAAAGGAGTATCGATGTTAGATGATATTAGAAACCGAATACTTATGCCTAAAGGAAATGCGACAAGATGATTTTGATGATTTAAAAATGATGTTGCAAGATCCAGATGTAATGTATGCTTATGAGCACAATTTTTCTGATGCTGATGTCCAATCTTGGTTAGATAAAAATATAAAACGATATAAAGATTTTGGGTTTGGCTTATGGGGGATGTATCTAAAAGAAACTGATGAATTTATAGGGAATGCCGGTTTAAGTATGCAGGATACCGATGTTGAACAGGTCATAGAAATTGGATATTTGTTAAAAAAAGAGTTTTGGCATAAAGGTTACGCAAGTGAAATTACTAAAAGCATTAAAGAATATGCTTTTAATGAATTAGGACTATCAAAAGTCTATTCAATGATTAAACATGACAATATTGCTTCACAAAAAGTTGCTAAGAAGCTTGGTATGATTAAAGAAAAAGAATTCATGACTAAATATTATAATGGAGATATGCTTCATTATTTATATAGCATATCTAAATAGGAGGCTGCTCCAGCAAATATTCTGGAACAACCTCCTATTTTTATGCTTCTACACTCGTTTTCCGCTCTATCTTTTCTACAATATGTCCTTCCTTATTCCACTTTACTGCACGGTAATACGCGTCATGATAAAACGTAAACCAAGCATCGTTTTCAGCGCCGTACTCCATCCACTTTTTCTTATTTTCAATTGATGTCATTGGATAATCATCGTAGGCCATCACCCATAGTACATTTTGATGTGCGTGCGTCGGCAATAGGTCTGCTAAATGAATCATCGTTTCACCTTTGCTTTCTAAAGCAATAACTGCATGTCCATCACTATGACCACCTGTATGCGCCATTTTTATTTCATCCGTAATTTCTATTTCTTGCTGGAATGTAACAACTTGATCTACAATCGGCTCCCAATTTTCCTTCCAATATGTATTACGCGACCTGATATTTGGGTTCCTCATTTCATTCCATTCTGTTTCGCTTACGTAAACTTTCGCATTCGGAAACGATGGTACAAGGTGATCACCTTCCCATTTCGTTAAACCAGATGCATGATCAAAATGCAGGTGTGTCATTAAGACATACTGAATATCTTCAGGTTTTAAATCTAGTTTTTCTAATGATTTATAAACCGATGACTCTTCTGTTACACCTTGATTTCGCTTCATCTTCTCATTCAATTTACCGTTTCCTATTCCGGAATCAATGAGCATATTACCGTCTTTCGTTTGCAAAAGTAACGGATCTGTTCGTAAATAAATATGATTTGTATCATTATGTTTATATTTACGTGACCAAAGCACTTTCGGTACAACACCAAACATTGCTCCCCCATCTAAATGTGTGTTCCCGCCTTTTAGCCACGTCACTTTTATATCTCCAATTTGTAACTGTTCCATTTTTCATCCCCCTTTCCTTTCAATATTAACATAAAATTCCGATTATTTTAGTTACAAAAAAAACCTATGCATTACTGCATAGGCTCTGTGCGATATTTTGCTTCAACTCGGTAAATACGATGACCTTTACTTGAGAATTTCTCTTCGTATTCTGTCATAATGTTTCCTTCATAATCACTATTATGAAGATCTAGGCTCAGGTAAGTTAATAACATACCATACTCAGCCATACTCATTAGAGAGTATTCAAATAAACCTTGGTTATCTGTTTTGAAATGAATTTCTCCGCCTTCTACTAACACTTCTTCATAATTGCGTAAAAATGTTTTATACGTTAGACGACGCTTCGTATGACGATTCTTCGGCCATGGGTCTGAGAAGTTTAAATAAACGCGGTCAATCTCACCTTTTGCAAAGAAAACTGTTAAATCTTCAGCATCTTTATTAATTAACTTTAAGTTCGGTACTTCTTCTTCAATTAATTTATCAAGTGCATCTACAACAACACTTGTGAATTTTTCAATTCCAATATAATTAATATGTGGGTTTGCTTTTGCCATATCGTACATAAAGCGGCCACGACCTGTACCTACTTCAATATGAATTGGTTGCTCATTTCCAAATACTTCTTTCCAGTTACCAGCGCGCTCCTCTGGGTTTCCAATTACGATATGTGAATACTCATTAATTCGATCCATTGCATATGGTTTATGTCTTAAACGCATAGATGTCTCCCTCTCTTTACATAGCTATTTTAAAGGAATAATTCCTTCTCTCTGTTTTAATCAATCTCCCAAACAAAAAACCAAGTACGTACGAGCACTCGGTCCGTTTCTTTCAAGTATAAGATGTACCATTTTGATAAAAACTACATACAGCATTAAACATTCCATGACGAAACAGCTTTTTCTCGTACATTTGAAGAGAAAAACAATCGAAAGGATGATCCGTTCATGCCAATTAATCAACAACATCAATTAGAAGTGCTGAAAGATATTTTAGTCAATCACCAAAGTGATTGTTGCGGGACAGTTTCTGAATGCGAGCAATTAGAGCGTCTCATTCAATCGTTACTCGCAAACGATAGTATAAGTAGTGACGCTAAAGCAATGCTAAACGATGTATATTCTTATAGTCAATCGGGTAAATCTTCCTCTAATTTGGACAACCACATTTCCAATAATCAAGAACAACTTACTCAGTGGATTGCTGGAATGGACAATTTTTCTTAAGTATTACTCTGAAGCAAGTAGTTGCTGTAAATATTGATGCCAATATTCAGCTTCTGCTTGCTGTTTTTTTGTTGTGTGCCATTGCATAGACAAAATCGTTTGTGCTATTACATACCATCTCATACGCCTAAGCAGCGATTCATCCATTTCAATATCATAATATTTGAGCCACTCGCTCCATTCGTGGCGCGGAATGTACCAATATAATAACATACCGAGGTCTAGAGCTGGGTCAGCAATTACAGCTCCATCCCAATCAATTAAAAACAACTCATCTTCATCCGACAATAGCCAGTTGTTATGGTTCACATCACAATGGCATACAACGAATTCATTGTATTCAATATCTTTTAATGAATCCATTAAATATTGAAGGCCTTGCTGAATTGTTTCATCATCCCTTATATCTCCTCTTAAAACCAGTTGCAGTTGTTGTAATAACTCTTGTGCGTGAAGCGGCTGCTTCCCAAGTCTTTGAATCATCTGTACAAGCGCTTTAGAAGAGTGTATTTTCTTCAAAAGTTTCGCAACACGTTCTAGTTTCATATCCTCTGGCTCTAGCTTCTGTCCCGGAAGCCATTTTTGAGCAGAAATTACATCACCGTTCGTTACCCTTCTTGTCCAAAGTAATTTTGGAACAATTCCTTCTGCTGACAATACCGCTAAAAAGGGCGATGTATTCCGCTTTAAAAATAACTTCTGTTGTCCGTTTTGCGCAATATACGCATCGCCCGTTACTCCACCAGCCGGTACAAGACTCCACTCTTTTCCTAATAATTGTTCCAACCATTCCATATTCATTACCCGTTAACAAATCCTTATCTTTTATAGTTATGAAAAGAAAAACCGCAACATTTCTACATATGTTGTGGATTCATATATTTTACTGTAAATGAAAAGAAAACTTGGCATAAGCCAAAAACTCTCTATTTTATTTTACAAAACCTGTCATAGAATGACAACTTATCAAAATCGTCACCTTTGTCAATTCTACATTTATTACATTCTCATCGTCAAGTAGCGATTTGTCACATTATCGTCAATATATACGTGCTAATCGGAGCGAGCCTAAGTTCCTTTCCTCTAAATGAAGAAATTGGCTCTATTTTCGCTTGCTTTTCGTTTACTAACACATGCCACGTTTCTTCTTTCGGAAGTTGCACCGTTTTAGCTTCTAAACCGCTATTAAATAAAACTATAATCTCTTTCCACGGTCCAAATGATTCTGCATGCTCTAGGTGATATGCAAGTACTTCTGGAGATGTTTGCAAAAAAGTCATGTGCTTTTTTATAAGGTCTGCGTTTTGTAATCGGAATGCTCTGTGCTCTTTGCGAATCGCAATTAAACCTTTTATATAGTTAACGGTCTCTATCTCTTCCTCTTTTTGATCCCAATCTAATTGATTAATTTCATCATTTGCATTATAACTATTTTCATTTCCTTGCTTCGTACGATAAAACTCTTGCCCAGCATGTAAGAAAGGGATGCCTTGCGAAAGAATCACCATTGCGCTCGCTAGAAGGTGACGTTTTTTCAAAATCTCTTCTGGTTCTTCATTACTCCGCATTAGTTTATCCCACATCGTCATATTGTCATGACATTCTACATAGTTAATGCTTTGCACAGGCTCTAGAAACAGACCTGTTTCTTTCATACTCAAAAGACTTCCCGATGCTATATACTGCAAATGATTACAGTCTACATGCCCACCAAATGCAAAACCACGCTTATTTATATGAAAGGTACTCCCTTTTATCCCATCACGAAATTGATCATTAAATTGCGCAATATGCGGCATTTTCTTTGCGTTATTTAACGTTGCTTTTTCCTCTAGAGGAAGTGGTGTTTGTAGCTCCCACCCTTCTCCTAATAACAATGCATCTCGCTTTATGTTTCGTACTTCTTTTTCTATTATATTCATTGTATCAACATCTAAAATTCCCATTAAGTCGAATCGGAATCCATCAACATTGTATTCAGTAAGCCAATATAAAATAGACTCTACAATAAATTTCCTCATCATTTTCCGTTCAGATGCTATATCATTCCCGACTCCCGTCCCATTAGAAGGCATACCATCTTCACCATGACGAAAATAATATCCTGGGACAAGCTTTTCAAATGATGATAGCTCTCTTTCATACACATGATTGTATACAACATCTATAATCACCCTAATGCCGTGCTCATGAAATGTTTCAATTAGTTGCTTACACTCTACTATCCTGTTATACGGGTCAGAAGGGTTTGTAGCATAAAATCCCGTAGGCGCATTGTAATATAATGGATTGTAACCCCAATTATATGCAGAAGAAGGATTCGCCTCATCTACACCACCGAAACAATATAAAGGCAATAATTCAACATGTGTAACACCCAAATCTTTTATATGAGACAAGCCTGTTAACGTCCCATTTCGCCCTGTTGTCCCTTCTTCCATTAGCCCTTTATATGTTCCTTTTTTACTCACTCCACTGCCCTTATGAATAGTGGCATCACGAATATGCAGTTCATACAGTATGGCATCTGTCATTGCGTGTAATGGTGGTAATTGCTCTCGTCTTGTTACATTTGTCTTTTCCAAATCGATAACAACGCCGTACTTCCCATTTACAGTCACTGACTTTGCGTAAGGATCCACTGCTTCATTCCATATTAAATTAATACAAACAAGAAATGTATACTTTTCTCCAGCTAAATTACCTTGTAATGTATGAGTCCAAACCCCACTTTCTCCTCTATACATTTCATGATCGGTATATTCTTTATCACTTTTATAAATCCTTACTTTCGCAAGCCTCGCAGTTGGAGCCCATACTTTAAATGTCGTTGCTTCTTTTTGATAAACAGCACCTAAATCTGTACCTTCGTAATAATACTTTTCATCGAAAATCGCTGTTCTTATGACAGCACCTATTTGTAAATCTGTTTCTTCATTCCGTTCATCTCGTACTGTATAATACTTCCCCACATCTAGCGGCTCTTCTATAAAGCACTCATACTTCGTTGCATCCGGAAGCGCAATTGTATGAGCAATCGGTAAATCTTTCACGTTACTTCCTTCTTGCAAACGAAATGTCCGGCTTGTTCCATACGCATGTGGGAGCAAAATTGTAATTTTATTCATTTCATCTAAATAGGCATCAAATGGACGTTTTACTTTCAACATAAAAAAATCACCATCATTCTTAAAGTTAAAATAAAGTGAAACTTTAATCAGCGGGAAAGCTTTACCCCACTGATTATTAGCCTTCACCAATTGGGCCTTTATGGGCAGTTGATCTCCCACCTAACTTCTTTGCTTGATCCTAATTTTGAGGTAGGAGTCTTACTGCCCGCAAATAGAGGGATGAAACGAGCTGCAAATGATAAGACTTTTCTTATCATTGAAGCCCTATACAGTAACTCATTATTCTCTATAGTATATTCACCTGTATAAAAAACGTTTTCATACATTCTATTTTTGTAATTTTATTTCAGCAATCGCTTTATACTTCGGTGTCTCCTTCACGTGAGATTCGTATAAAGTAATCGTATCCGCTTGAAATGATATTTCAGGTACTTCCTTTATATGTTCTAAATCAAACTTCTCTTCTCCTACCCATTTACGAGCAACAGTAATATGCGGATGATACGGGCGCGCTTCTAAAGAAAATCCATTCCCTTCACACATAGCGTGCACTTGCTTTTGTAATTGAAGCAAATCGTAATTCTCGCTTACCTTCGACCAAAAAATACGCGGCCTATCTTCCATACCGAACGTAGAAAATCCTTGTAATGTGAACGATAGTTCTTGCGTTTCTGTAAGGGTTTGTAATCCATTCTTTATTCCTTCTAATTGTTCCTCTGTTGCACTACCTAAAAATGAAAGGGTAATATGGTAGTCTTCTTTATGTACCCATGAACGAAATGGTAATTCCTCCTGCATTTCCTCTTTATAGTTAGACAGCACTTCTTTTATATGATTCGGTAACGTAATCGCGACAAAATAATGCGGCTCCATGTACATCTTCTCCTTCTTTCTATTGTTGCTTTTCTTTCTTATCTCATTCAATTAAATAGAATCAAACTTCCCTACAAGTCTAACCAAGTTAGGGTCGCGTTAATAAAGTGAAACTTTAATCAGTGGGGGTTTTGTCCATCCCCTACTGATTATTAGCCCTCACCAATCGGGCTTTTACGGGCAGTTGATCCCCACCTAACTTCTTCGCTTTCGCTAAATTTTAAAGTGGGGGGCTTACTGCCCGTTAATGCGGGATAAATGAAATTATATCGACTTAACAACTAAATACGATAAGAAAAGCAACCTATACGTAACAGAAAACCGTCCCAAAATATGTATCGGGACGGCCTCTCCTTATTTATATATCCATTACTTCGCTAATTCATGAATTGCTTGCGCGTAAATTGCTGTTGCTTTTAATAAGTCTTCAATTTCAATGTACTCGTCTTTTTGATGCGCAAGTTCTTCTTTTCCAGGGAACAACGGACCAAACGCAACGCCAGCTTTCAATGAACGAGCGTAAGTACCGCCGCCGATTGCTAATAGCTCTGCTTTTTCACCTGTTTGTTCTTCATATACGCGTTGCAACGTACGAATTAACACGTGGTCTTTATCAACGTGATGCGGGCGAGAGTTTGAATAATCCGCCACTTTAAATCCATGATTACCAACGTATTCTTTTAACTTTGCAATCATTTCGTCAAAGTTAGTCGTAACCGGGTAACGTACATTTAATCCTAAATTACCACCATTCTCTTTCGTATAAGAAAGGCGACCAACATTCACAGTTAACGGTCCGCTAATATCGTCTTTATAAGAAATCCCAGCTTTCTCTCCTAAAATATCTCCTGTAAATGTTTCTGTTACAAACGATGCAAACGAAGCCCCTTTTCCATCAAGAGCAACTGTAGTTAAGAAGTTTGCCAGTAATAAACCTGCATTCTCACCCTTCTCTGGAGTAGATCCGTGAGCTGAAATCCCTTTGATTTGCAACGTCACCGTATTACCTTCTACAATTGCTTCACCTATTTTTTTAGCAGTTTGTAAATACTCTTCATATGCTACTGTAAGTGTATTTACATCTTCTCCTGTAATAGTCGCTTCCGCAAAATCAGGAACCATATTTAAACGGCGACCTGATTCAAATGAAACAAGTTCATATGTACCTTTCTTCTCTTCACTACCACTTTGCACAACTTGTATATCAGAAATTCCTTTTTCTGCATTAATAATTGGAAAATCTGCGTCTGGCGCAAAACCGATTGTTGGCATTTCTTCGTTTTTAAAGTAGTGATCTACACATTTCCAATTGCTTTCCTCATCTGTTCCTAAAATCATGCGAACGCGTTTTGAAAGAGACAAACCCAATTCTTTCACAATTTTCATCGCATAATAAGCTGCCATCGTTGGGCCTTTATCGTCAATTGCACCACGTGCAAAAATCTTTCCATCGCGAATATCTGCACTATATGCGGGAGTCGTCCAGCCATCTCCTTCTGGTACAACATCAACGTGACAAAGAATACCTACTAACTCTTCTCCTTGTCCCATTTCAAGATGACCTGCATACCCTTCTAAATTTTTAGAAGCAAAACCTTCAGTTTCTCCTTTATGTAACATGAAAGATAAAGCTTTTTCTACACCTTCACCGAATGGTGCGCCCTCTTTCGCTGATTCTTCTTCCCATACACTTTTAATTTGTAAAAATTGTTGTGTATCACGAATTAAATCATCTTTTCGTTTTGCAACTTCTTCTGTCCAATTAATCGCTGACATCACGCATCCATCCTTCACTATATTGTTTCTTTCATCATAACAAACCGAAATCTCTTATGCCATATACGAAACTCAAATACCTAACAATTGTAACATTTCAGATATTTCTTATTAGTTTTTCTTTTATTTTTCTAAAAAAATTTGCAGGAATTTGGCGTTTTACGTAGAATTTTATGTGTTAGTTGACTGACCATATATACAATGTCAACTACCAATATTTTTCTATATGAATATTTGTTAAATTTCTGTAAAATTTAAGTAGATTAAAGCATGAATTTTATCATGTAGAGTACAATGGTAGTAACGACCTTCTTTCCTGAATGGGGTCAAAAAAACTAGTAGAGGAGTGGTTTTCTCTTGAAACCTACAACTACTCGTATGCTAACACGCATTAAATCAATTTATATGTACATCAATGAAAACGGAACGGTAACGACGAAAGACCTTGTAGATGAGTTCGGGATCACACCGCGAACGATACAACGTGATCTAAATGTGTTGCAGTTTAATGAACTCGTGTATAGCCCTTGCCGCGGTAAGTGGACAACAACAGGAAAGAAAGTGAGAATGACCTCATAATGAACAAATAATTGTATGTAAATAAATACATACCCCTTTCTAATTCGTTAGAAAGGGGTCTTTTCTGCGCCAAAAACAGCACTATTTTTCAGTATCTACTTGATATGTTTTTAACATTTCTACTTCTTCATCTGATAGCTCTCGGTATTGTCCAAGTTCTAGCTCTTCATCTAATACTAATGGTCCCATCTCTGTTCTCTTTAGGTAGACTACTTTTTTCCCTACCGCTTCAAACATACGCTTCACTTGATGGAACTTTCCTTCTGTAATTACAAGCTCGATTTCAGAAATCTCATCGCTTTTTAATATTGTAAGTGCACCTGGCTTTGTTTCATAGCCATCATCTAAAATAACACCTTTAGCAAACTCTTTTACATCCTCTTCTGTTACTACTCCTGCAACGTGTGCATAATATTTTTTCGGCACATGCTTTTTCGGAGATAACAATTGATGTGATAACTTCCCGTCATTTGTTATCAATAAGAAACCTTCCGTATCAATATCAAGTCGTCCAACTGGGAACGGATCAAAGATTGCATCTTCTAACTCTAATAAATCTATTACCGTTTCATGATTATCATCTTCTGTCGCTGAAATAACGCCTTGTGGTTTATGCAACATTAAATAAACAAACTCTTTATATTCCACAACTTCTCCGTGAATCATAACTTCTTGCTCTTCTACATTTACATGAACCTTCGCATCTTTCACTGGCGTTCCATCAATTTTTACAACGCCGTCTTTCAATAATTTCTTTACTTCTTTTCTACTTCCATATCCCATATTTGCTAATAATTTATCTAATCTCACGTTTTTCACCTTCTTTGTTTATCATAGAAAAGGGGACGTAATTACGCCCCTTTTGATTTCAACTTTATTTTGAATCTATTGCCAAGTTTACGTTGGATTTTCTCTAACGCTTCTCCGCCAAATACTCGTTCAAGTACTCCTGTGCGAATTGCTAACAATCCATACACAAGACCACCAATACCTGCACAAACCACAACTGTAATAAGAGCACCCATTCGGCCATCAGGTGAGATCATGAAGGACAGAGTCCATTGTGATAACTTTACAGCAATGACCATTACAAGTGTTAATACTGCAATTTGGAAAGTTCTCTTATATACAACACCAAATGAATAGTGTACATGTTTTTTGATTTGTCGATTCGTATACCATACGGAAGCTAAGAATCCGACTGCAGTTGCTAAAATCGCTCCAACTGTACCGAAATAACGAATAAAGATTACGTTACATACGAATTTCAAAATAACACCCATAATAAGCGCGACAATCGCATGTTTTTGTTGATTGATTCCTTGCAGAATTGCTGCTGTTACTGTAAATAAAGCGAATAATAACGCAACCGGTGCATACCACATTAATACTTGTCCACCTAGTGGATCTGAGTCATAGAACGCAGTATAAATTGGATATGCAAGTGTTGATATACCGACAACTGCTGGCAATGTTAAGAACATATTTGCCTGGAATGTTTGTGTAATTTGTAACTTTAAATAGCGGTATTGTTTTTCAGTAAATGATTTTGTAATCGCTGGTACAAGCGTTAAACTAAACGCTGTTGCAAGCGATACAGGAATCATAATTAATTTATGCGTCCACATTGTGAAAATACCAAGCGCTCGCTCTGCGATATCACCTTGGCCAATCGCTTGCATAATTGAGTTAAATGTCAATGTATCAATTTGTTGATATAAAGGAATTGTTAACCCAATTACAACGTAAGGAATCGCATATGCAAATAATTCTTTAAATAATTGAACCGTACTCACTGTCGATTCTGGTACAGTTTGTTCAATTAAATATTGATCCAAATATTTTTTACGTTTTAACCAGTACCAAATGAGTACACCGAGCGCTCCAACTGCTGAAACGAACGCAGCAAATGTCGCTACCCCAACTGCTGTTGCAACTGTACCGCCAAGTACTTTAATAACGATAAAACTACCCGCTAATAAAAAGACGATACGAATAATTTGTTCAATAATTTGCGAAACAGTAGTCGGTCCCATCGATTGGTGACCTTGGAAATAACCACGAATTAAACTCGCTGCTGGTACAACAATAAGTGCAAAACTTACAAGACGAATAATCGTCGTAACTTCTTCTACATTACTGTGTATACTTTGTTTACCAAGCATTGCTTCTGCAAACAGTGGCGCTGTCATGTATAGAACTAGGAACGAAAGAACTCCTGTTACTATCATCATAACCATTCCCGAACGGAACATTCTCCGGCTCGTTTTATAATCGCCAAGCGCATTATATTTGGAAACAAATTTTGAAACAGCAAGCGGCACCCCTGCCGTTGCAATACTTAAAAAGATCGTATATGGAATGTATCCATATGTATAGAGCGTTCCGCCTTCTGTACCTACTAATGCATGAAACGGAAAGACGTAAATCATGCCTAAGAACTTTACTAAAAATGTCCCTAACGTAACAATAAGCGTTCCGCGCAGAAATTTCGAATCGGACATACAAAAATCCTCCTACATCTACATAAAGTGAAACTTTAATCAGTGTGGGTGTTCTTCCCCACTGATTATTAGTTGAACTATTCGAGCATTTATGGGCTACCAAATTCCCTTTTTATTTCTCTTACATCTTAAGGTTTTAGTCTTCTTACCCACAAATAGCAGGATAGTGCTGAACTCTAACTTTTGTATTGTACCACAATTCTCTCCTTAAGCAGTACTTCACTCTATTTTTCTTTTAAGGGAAAACATGCTATTCTTTTAGGCAGGAAATGTAGAAAATGAGGTCGATATATTATGCATTATGATGTTATTGTCATCGGCGGCGGGCCTTCTGGGCTAATGGCTGCAATCGGTGCTGCAGAAGAAGGCGCAAGTGTCTTACTTCTTGATAAAGGAAATAAACTAGGGCGTAAACTTGCGATTTCTGGTGGTGGTCGTTGTAACGTAACGAACCGTCTACCACTTGATGAGATCGTTAAACATATACCAGGAAACGGTCGCTTCTTATACAGCGCTTTTTCTATTTTCAATAATGAAGATATTATTACATTCTTCGAAAAGCTTGGCGTGCAACTAAAAGAAGAAGATCATGGTCGCATGTTTCCTGTATCAAATAAAGCACAATCAGTAGTAGACGCACTTTTAACACGATTAAAAGACTTAGGTGTAAAAATCCGTACGAATACACCTGTTGAAACAATTGAATATGAGAACGGTCAAACGAAAGCAGTCGTACTGCAAACTGGCGAAGTGTTAGAAACGAATCATGTCGTTATCGCTGTTGGCGGAAAATCCGTTCCTCAAACTGGCTCTACTGGAGACGGATACGCTTGGGCTGAAAAAGCTGGGCATACAATTACAGAGCTATTCCCAACAGAAGTACCAATCCTTTCAAACGAACCATTTATTCGTGATCGCTCCTTACAAGGTCTTGCTTTACGCGATGTTAACTTAAGCGTATTAAACCCGAAAGGAAAAGCTATCATTTCTCACAAAATGGACATGCTCTTCACTCATTTCGGCCTATCTGGTCCTGCCGCTCTTCGTTGTAGCCAATTCGTCGTGAAAGCACTGAAAAAGTTTAAAACGAATACGATTCAAATGAGTATCGATGCATTGCCAGAAGAAAATAGTGAACAACTATTCCAGCGCATGCTGAAACAAATGAAAGAAGATCCGAAAAAAGGAATTAAAAATGTATTAAAAGGTTATGTTCCTGAACGTTACTTCCTATTCTTATTAGAAAAGAATGAAATTGATGGCAGCGAACAAGCTGGACAAGTTTCTCACGAGAAGATTCGTGCACTTGTGAAAGACTTTAAAGAGTTTACTGTGAATGTAAATGGTACGCAGTCAATTGAAAAAGCATTCGTTACTGGCGGCGGTGTATCCGTTAAAGAAATTAACCCGAAAGAAATGTCTTCTAAATTCACGAACGGCGTATATTTCTGCGGAGAAGTTCTTGATATTCACGGTTATACTGGCGGCTATAATATTACATCTGCTCTCGTTACTGGTAGAATTGCCGGAACAACGGCTGGAGAAAACGCGAAAATGCAATATTAAAAAAAGAAACAGGGCTTCCTGTTTCTTTTTTTAGGTATATGAAATTATATCGGCGATTCCTCGAATATATCAGCGTTTCTACAACATATATCGGCGTTTTCTTAAATATATCGACTTACCGACAAGGAACGACAAATATACGTTCCTCCTAACTTCCCATTGCTTTTTTGTTGCTTTATATACCTTAGTACCTTTATATTTTATATTGTTGAATATTTGAAAAAGGGTAAGGGGAAAAAATATGAGAAAAAAAGTCATGATGTCTTTAATGCTAATGACGTTTCTTTCTGCGGTAGAAGGAACGATTGTTAGTACAGCGATCCCTCGTATAACGAGTGATTTGTCAGGCGTCGAACTTGTTAGTTGGGTATATGCAATTTATATGCTTGCAACAGCTGTTTCGACTCCAATATACGGAAAGTTAGCTGATTTATTCGGCCGTAAAAAAGTTTTACTCATCGGAGCTACAATCTTCTTAATCGGTTCTGCGCTTTGCGGAGTCGTTACATCAATGGAACAATTAATCTTCTTCCGTGCTCTTCAAGGTATAGGTGCTGGTGCTGTTATGCCGATCACAATGACGATTATTGGAGACTTATATAGCGAAGCGAGAGACCGCGCGAAAGCACAAGGTTGGATGAGTGCCGTTTGGGGTGTATCAGGTGTTATCGGACCGTTAGTCGGTGGATTTTTAGTTGATTCTCTATCTTGGCGTTATATTTTCTTCTTAAACGTCCCATTTGGAATTATCGCTTGCTTAATGATCGCCATTTACTACAAAGAATCTATTAAGCCCGCTAAACACCATATCGACTATCTTGGTGCAACAGTCTTCTCATTAAGTACGATCGCTCTACTATATGCATTATTAACAGGTAGCAGTAAGCAAAACTGGGGCGACATAACAATTATCGGCCTATTAATCTTCGCCGTCGTTTCATTCATTATTTTCTTATTCATCGAGAAAAAATCTCCGGAACCATTAATTCCGCTAGCACTTTTCTCTAACCGTACATTATCTACAATAAACATATTAACGCTCATTGCTGGCGCAATGATCATTAGTATTACAATGTACCTTCCAATTTGGAGCCAAGGTGTATTAGGAAAAAATGCGACAGAAGCCGGACTTATTTTAATGCCAATCCCTGTTATGTGGACATTTGGTGCTATTTTCTCTGGTAACTTAGTAGGCAAATTAAAAACGAAACAAATCATTTTACTTGGAGCTAGCATTTTATCAGTCGCTACGTTCTTATTATTTACATTATCAACAAATTCACCATCGTTCCTTATTTATGTAGCAGTCGGATTATTCGGATTAGGAATGGGGCTTGTGACACCTATTTATATGGTAACAATTCAAGCAGCCGTACCAGCTCATACACGCGGAACAGCCGTTGGTTTAAACACATTTATTAATACATTTAGCCAAACTTTAGGTGCTGCAATCTTTGGCACAATCTTTAATACGATGATTCATGCACGCGGTATTCAAAACCTTGATCTTGTATCTGGTGGCGGACATGGAGGAACTACAGCAAACGTAGTAACCGAATCGCAAGAGGCATTAGCATCAAGTGTACACGTCATTTATATGAGTACTTTCGTATTAGCAGTATTTACACTAATTATCGCTTGGATTTTATTAAAACCAGCTACTCAAACAAGTGAGCAATAATAAAGAGGATGACCATTTTGGTCATCCTCTTTTTACTCTTCATTCTCCACAATATGTTTCAGCATAGATAATTTATTATCCCAAAAACGTTCATAATATGAGAGCCACTGTTGTAATTCCTCTAATGGTTCTGGATGCAAACGATATATCTTCTCTCTTCCGCTTTTTCTTCCGCTTACTAAATTCGCTTCCGAAAGAATATGAAGGTGCTTTACAACCGCAGTACGACTCATCGGAAAATGATCCGTTATTTTGGAAATCGGTAACTCTTTATCACTTAATAACCGTATTACTTCTCGGCGGGTTGGATCAGCAATTGCTTGAAATACATCATATTTCGCTGCTGATGAAGACACTTAGCCTTCAACAACCTTTTTCAGTTTTTCATTTACAATCGCTACCCAGCCGCCACTCATTCTATCGCGAATAATAGAGCTCTTCGCATTCGCTTTCGGAAGAATTTCATCAGGATGTTTCCAGCCGCCGTGAATTAACGTAAATTCTGTTTTATTATCTCCTAGGTCTTTCAGATTAAATGAAACGACCCAGCCATCTGTATCCCATGAGAAAGATAGATGGTTTGGTTCATCAATTTCTAACACTTTACATGGTGATGGGCCAAATGGTGATTGCACATGAAATTCATGTCCTACCTCTAATACAAAATCATTCGGCATAAACCATGACGCAATCCCTTCTGCAGTTGATACTACATTCCATACTTTTTGAATAGACGCGTTAAAAACGATCGTTTGTTTAATATCAGTTAATGTATTTTGTTGTTCCATTTTCATTCTCCTTTATTCGGCAATTAAATATAACACCTTTTGGTTATACTTCGATAATATAACACCTTTTGGTTTCATGTCAACGCTAGTTATTTTTTACTGTTGAGAAATTCTCAACATTTTTTCAACAGGACAAACACCCTCTGAGCATTCCCTCATAATATACTCACAAAGGCAACAAAAAATAAAAACTTCTCTCAACATGAAACTCCATCATTTATCTTGAAAGAAGTGCCTTACGTATATCATGCGTATTTCGTCTCTCCTCCTTCCCTCAGGGACACTACGCGAGATATGAAAAATCAGAAGGAATATGCCCACCATTTGAGTAGGTAGTTATTTCTCTTCTCCTCAACATTTCCTTAGGAGCGAAATGACTACCAACTCACTTTTTTCAAACAAAAATAAAAAGGGGATGAAAGCTATGTTCTATTGCATTAATTGCTCTGACATTCACCATGAAAAACATCCGAATGATAAAGTATTCAAAAACGGTTTTTATATCGATCCATTTTTAGGTGATCGTTATCACCTTGGTATGTGTACAGATGCCCAAAACCATGAAACAGGGGAGCCTCTTTTAGCGAAAAAGAAATTAGGCACAACTCAATCTATTATGAACGTATTACCGACACATGTTGTCCCAACATAAAACATAAAAAAGAGCTGGCTCACCCAGCTCTTTTTTATGCTTTATAAACGATCATTGCTGAAAAACAATAAATTTGGTTTTCGTCATCATTAATGGAAACACCGACTTGGTACTTAATATCTACAAAATTACTATCATCAATCTTTTTCAAAAAAACATTTACAGCGTCTTCTAAGTCTTTTTCGTGACTTTCATCAAACACTTTCACACGAATCATGTTAACACCATCCTAGATCGCAGCCCTCCGCCGCTTGATTATTGCCACGGTGCGTATCTATGATGCGATAAAATTTTCCGTCTTCATATATATATCCGTCTTCTAACACATATTGTTTACCTTCAGTATAGACATAAAACTTACCTATCATAAATTTACTCGTATATAATTCCAAATAATCCGGTCTAAATTTAGCCACAACTTTATTTGTAATATCAATTCTTATTGTGCGCCCCACCTTCTCTCCCTCCCTTGCAAAGAACGGATTTAGGTATATTGTATTAGCGATTTTACATTTTATGCTTAAAAATAAGTGGATATGCCTTCTTTCTTCGTCTGTACTATTTTTCAAAAAAATCATCAATAAATAAGAGCAAAAAAATATATATAAAAAAAAAAAAAAAAAAAAAAATTTTTTAATTTTTGAAATAAATAAAAAAATAAATGTATTATAAAAAATTTGAAAATTTAAAAAAATGTGGAT
>NZ_JAEHBI010000189.1:0-684 GCF_016483705.1 Bacillus cereus group sp. N6 | reverse complement strand
GAAATAGTAGCAATGACTCCATTATTCGTTCCATCTATTACAGAAACAGTATCAGAATTTTGATTTGCTATATAAATTCGATTTGTAAGTTTATTTACTCCTATACCAATAGGTCTTGTTCCAACAGAAATAGTAGCAATGACTCCATTATTTGATCCATCTATTACAGATACTGTACTAGCCGTATGATTAGTAACATAAACTCGATTTGTATATTCATTAATTGCTATTCCTCTAGGATTAGTTCCAACAGAAACGGTAGCAATGACACCATTATTTGTTCCATCTATTACTGATACTGTATTTGCTTCATAATTGGTAACATAAATTCGATTTGTTGTATCATTAACAGCAATATTCCATGGACGATACCCAACCGAAATAGTCATAATGACATGATTGGGCGTACCAGCAATAACAGAAACGTTATTAGACATATAATTTGCTACATAAATATTATTTACCACAGTAGGATCAGTACCACCAGTACCTCCAGTTGCGCCTGTGGCTCCTGTAGGCCCGATTGCTCCAGTTGCACCCGTCGGTCCTGTAGGCCCGATTGCACCAGTAGCTCCCGTTGGTCCTGTAGGCCCGACACCGCCTCCGCCTGAAACAGCGGAAGTTGTTGTGACTAAAGCTGCTAAAATATTAAGAATTTGATTGCGTGTGACATTTGTCATAATG
>NZ_JAEHBI010000188.1:0-700 GCF_016483705.1 Bacillus cereus group sp. N6 | reverse complement strand
AAAGTTAGTTTGTCTAGCATCTAAAAATAAAAATTGACGTTTCACGTTGTTTGTTTCGTTCAGTTTTCAAAGAACTTTTTTGGTGGAGCCTAGCGGGATCGAACCGCTGACCTCCTGCGTGCAAGGCAGGCGCTCTCCCAGCTGAGCTAAGGCCCCAAACAATTATCGGGAAGACAGGATTTGAACCTGCGACCCCCTGGTCCCAAACCAGGTGCTCTACCAAGCTGAGCCACTTCCCGAAAGAAAACGCGCCCGAGAGGAGTCGAACCCCTAACCTCTTGATCCGTAGTCAAACGCTCTATCCAATTGAGCTACGGGCGCATATGGTGCCGAGGGCGGGGGTCGAACCCGCACGGTGGTCACCCACCGCAGGATTTTAAGTCCTGTGCGTCTGCCTGTTCCGCCACCCCGGCATGTCATATTGAAAATTGGAGCGGAAGACGGGATTCGAACCCGCGACCCCAACCTTGGCAAGGTTGTATTCTACCACTGAACTACTTCCGCAAGACATGTTTGAGTTATTTCATTAAAAGTGCGGGTGAAGGGAGTCGAACCCCCACGCCAAAGGCGCTAGATCCTAAGTCTAGTGCGTCTGCCAATTCCGCCACACCCGCATATTTCATTAAAATGGTGAGCCATGAAGGATTCGAACCTTCGACCCTCTGATTAAAAGTCAGATGCTCTACCAACTGAGCTAATG
>NZ_JAEHBI010000187.1:0-712 GCF_016483705.1 Bacillus cereus group sp. N6 | reverse complement strand
AATATCACTTTACGTAATAGCCGTGCAGCAGGATATACTGGCGTTCTCCAAGTGAAGTCACCTGTTACGCAAAATGGCTGGGGATCTGTTCAAGGTAATTTCATGAGCCCTTCACTACGGGAATATAAATCTAACATTCGTGATATTTCCTTTTCTGCCTTAGAAAAAATTAGAAATCTTAGAATCAGACAGTTTAATTATAAGAATGCGGTAAACGAACTATACAAAATGAGAGAAGAAAAGGACCCGCATGATCCACCATTGACAACAGAAGAGATCAAAACATACTACGGGTTAATTGTAGATGAATGTGATCAAGCGTTTGTGGATGAAAGCGGGAAAGGAATTCACTTGTATTCCTACGCATCGATTGCCATTAAAGCTTTACAGGAACTTGAAGTTAAACACGATGATGAAATGCAAGAATTAAAAGAAAATCATCAAGCCGAGATGGAAAGTATGAACAAGCGTGTGGAAGAGCTAGAAACATTAATCCAAAAATGAATGAGTTAAAACAGATGGAGCAGCAAACGCTGGTCTCTTTATTTTTCACAACATACGGCTTTGATAATAAAGGGGAGACAATCATGTCTCTCTTTTTTGATAGAGATGAGGAGAGAAAAAGGATGACAATTGAAATTGGCGTACTGATTGCAGTACTATCACTTGCCATCAGTTATTTTGGTTATGCACTGAATAAGTCCAAATCCAT
>NZ_JAEHBI010000186.1:0-725 GCF_016483705.1 Bacillus cereus group sp. N6 | reverse complement strand
TGATGCTAGTCTAAATGATAGACACACCGAACAGAGAGTTTATACTAAAAACAAATAAACAAGTTCGAGGTGTCTTATGAAGAAAAAAAGATATGATGCAGATTATAAAAAACAAGCTGTGCAACTTTGTAAGGAAGAGGGCCAAACAATTGCTCAAATAGCAAGAAATTTAGGGATTTCATATAAAACACTACACCGTTGGTGTAATGAATATAAACAAAGTAAGGGAGCCGGTTTTGTAGGATCTGGAAACATCAAACCAGAGAATCAAGATCTCCTCGCTTTAAAGCGGCGTAATCGTGAGCTTGAGGAGGAATTGGCTATTTTAAAAAAGGCACTTGGCATCTTCAGCAAGGACCAGAAGTAATCTACACATTCATTATGTATCACCGAGATGAATTTCGTGTAGTGAAGATGTGTCAGGTCTTCGGTGTATCACGTAGTGGTTATTATGCCTGGTTAAAGCGCCCTATCAGCTCACAGAAAAATCGTAAAGAGCAGCTGATCCAACAAATTCGAAATGAATATTTACAATCGAATCAAATTTATGGAAGTCCTAAAATTACAAAGGAATTGCAAAAACAAGGTGTTTGTGTTTCACAAAAAACAGTAGCACGTTTGATGCAGCAAGAAGGCCTTCGTTCTATTACAGTGCGAAAATATAAAGCAACAACCAATAGTAATCATCCTTACAATGTGTACGCAAACTTGTTAAATCAAACTTT
>NZ_JAEHBI010000185.1:0-760 GCF_016483705.1 Bacillus cereus group sp. N6 | reverse complement strand
AAGAAAGGATCTCGTTTATGATTACCATTAGTTTATGTATGATTGTCAAAAATGAAGAACATACCTTACCTCATTGTTTACAATCCATTGGGGATCTGGTAGATGAAATTATTATTGTCGATACAGGTTCTACGGATCAAACGATCCAAATTGCGAAAAAATGGACACCACATGTCTATGAAATTCCTTGGGAATTTCATTTCAGTAAAGCACGAAATGTTTCTTTTCAATATGCTTCTAAAGATTATATGATGTGGTTAGATGCAGATGATATCTTGCAACCTTCGGCGCAAAAAAAATTACAACAACTGAAACAATCTCTAGATCCTACGATCGAAGCTGTTAGTATGAAATATAACATCCAAACAAAAATCGGAACGGAACAAACACAGCGAATTCGCTTAGTAAAACGTGAGGCGGGATTTCAATGGGAAGGGATTGTTCATGAAAATTTACAACGAAAAGAACCCTATACTCATTTCCCATCTGATATTGTCATTACACATACAAAAACAACACAAACTTCTCCGCAACGAAATATTGAATTATATCAACGTGCGATCGAACAAGAACATATTTTTTCTCTACAAGATCATTTTCATTATGCTAGAGAAAACTTATTCCAAAAAGAGTATCAAATTGCGGAACAACATTTTCACATGTGTTTAGCATTTGAAGCGTTATCACAGGAAAGTCGTATGACTGTCTATCATCAATTAGCTACCTGTTATGGCTTAACCAATCAAATCGAAAAAGAACA
>NZ_JAEHBI010000184.1:0-763 GCF_016483705.1 Bacillus cereus group sp. N6 | reverse complement strand
TTTTCTTGTGCAAAAACATGTGTAGATGGGATGATATTACCTGCTGCTATGGCGGCTATCATTGCAGTTGCAGATAGCATTTTGTATGGTGACTTTCTCATATTATTTATCCCCCATTTAATTATTATTAACTATCATATTTTTATTACAAGGTTCTTGAAAATAGATTTTAACTATTAAATTCGTTCATTTGCGCCTCCAATTGGCTATTTAAGTCTTTTAATCTTTTTAATTGTGCCAATTGTACTTTAGGATCGCTGGTATTTGTTGAAAGCTGTGTGATACAGTCTTTCACTTGATCCCAATCTTTCTTATAACTCTGTAGGAGGCTAATCTCCAGTTTGATTTGATTTGTAAAGGTATCCGCATCATCTTTCATCAGATTCAACAGATCTTTTTGTATATCTACTATCGTTAATTTGGTTGTTAATTTATATATAGTTTCGTTTTGCTTTTGTAAATCATCTAGGTACGCTCGTTGCGAAGCTGATAGTTTATTGATATCTGCAAAACTATTGTATGTTTTTTGAATTTTATCTACATCAAATATTTGTAGTAGATCATATTCTTGCGCTTTTGCTGCAGCTGCAGCTGCTATTTCATTTTTTTTGTCTTTTTCAATTTTTTCGCGTGCTTCTTTTTTAACAGCTTCAATTTCTACAGTAGATTTATTAGCCTCTTTCGCCGCCTTTTCAGCCGCCTTTTCAGCCTCTACAATAGATTTTTCAATTTCTTTTCCTTTGTTCACAGCTGCGATTGCAGA
>NZ_JAEHBI010000183.1:0-768 GCF_016483705.1 Bacillus cereus group sp. N6 | reverse complement strand
AACGGTGATGAGATTCGTTCATTATACAATGGCAGCTTAATTAATGAGGACCATTCAGCGAGTGACCTTGCTTTATGTAATCATCTGGCATTCTGGACAGGGAATTCAGCAACTCGAATGGATTCGATGTTTCGCGGAACCAGCTTAATTCGTGATAAATGGGACGTTATTCATTTTAGCGATACAAACGAAACATACGGTGAAAGAACGATAGGAAAGGCAATTTCATCTACCTCCACAACTATCTTAGATAATAAACAGCAATTTGAAGAATTTTCATTTGATTTTATAAATGAAGATGTAGCTGAAGTTGTGGAGGACAAGCCTAAAAAGAAATTCCGTTTAACAGAACTAGGTAATGCTGAACGTATCGCATATGAATACGGTCATGTAATTAAATTCGTTAATGATATCGGTTGGTTTATATGGGACGGGAAACGTTGGAAGGTAGACAACAAAAAAGAGATTGAAAGAATTACAGCAAAGGTACTTCGCGGTCTTAATAAATCTGAAGATGAATCAGAAATGAAATGGGCGCGGATGTGTGAACGAAGAAACGTCCGAATGAATAGTATCAAGGATCTTATGCCATTAGTTCCAGGAGAACGTGGGGATTTTGATAGACATAAATTTTTATTCAATGTAGAAAATGGTGTTGTTGATTTAAAAACAGGCAAGTTACAACAACATGATCGAGAACTTAGGTTAACTAAGATTACCAATATTACATTTGATGAAAATGCAAAGTGTCCAACATGGCTAACATTC
>NZ_JAEHBI010000182.1:0-786 GCF_016483705.1 Bacillus cereus group sp. N6 | reverse complement strand
AAGCGGAGTTGCCATTCCGCCAGTCACTACAATTGCAATTGTTCCACCAATAGCACCACCAATTAATAGGAACGTACCTACTCCTCCACCAATTCCCCATCCTAATACGTTGTCAAGATAGGCTTTTTGAGAGCCACGTAGGCTTTCAATTTCACTTTTTAATTGTGGAATCATTGCGTTTTTTCCTGCTAAAATGGTTGCCAATCCAGCTTTACCATCTGCTCCATCTACATCATTTTTAAACTGCGTTGAATCTGTATATAGTTTATTCTTAAATTCTTTTAACGTCTTTATGACGTCATCTACTTCTTTTGAATTTGCGTTAATTGTTGTATATAAGTCTTGTAATCCCTCTTTTAATGTAGGGGTATCATTCTGTTTAGCAGCACTTGCAATTGTATTATAGTAATTTTGAAATTGCGTATTATAGTTTACAATATTACGTGCGGTCTTTTGGATTTTTGGTTTTGCCACGTCCATCCAATAATTAGCGTTGGTAATACTAACATTTTGATCATTATGGATTTTCTTGACTAACAGGTCCCCATCTGCTCCTAGATCTATACCCGATAAGTTTACAATGGGTTGTTTAATCATTGTACTAGCATATACATTCATAACAAGCATATGCGATCCAGTTTTCGCTAAGGCTTCTTTCATTCCATTTGGTCCTAATGCATATGCACTGTTTTGTTGTTCTTGTACAACTTTTTCTTGTGCAAAAACATGTGTAGATGGGATGATATTACCTGCTGCTATGGCGGCTATCATTGCAGTTGCAGATAG
>NZ_JAEHBI010000181.1:0-793 GCF_016483705.1 Bacillus cereus group sp. N6 | reverse complement strand
AGTATTTTTTTTCATGTTTTCAAATCGGAAACATGTATTTGGCCTGCTTTTTTGTCTGAAAAAGCTGAGTAGTTACGGAAAAAGTAAAAATATTTAATCGGAAACATTATTATTCAGATATCATTCTATTAACTGTACGTTGGTACCTGCGGTATAACCTCAGTTTTCGTAATTTGGTAGAAATGATGGAGGAAAGAGGACTATCCTTAGCTCATACAACGATTATGCGTTGGGTCCATCAATATGGGCCTGATTTAGATAAGCGAATTCGATGTCACCTCAAACAAACGAATGATTCCTGGAGAGTAGATGAAACGTATATAAAAGTAAAAGATCAATGGATGTACCTATATCGTGCCGTTGATTCTGAGGGAAACACAATTGATTTTTTTCTGAGTAAATCTAGAAATCATAAGGCTGCAAAGCGTTTCTTCAAGAAAGCTTTGCAGCCTCTTCATGTTTCTAAACCTCGTGTAATTACAGTTGACAAAAATCCAACTTACCCAATCGCTATTGAAGAAAGAAAAAAAGATGCCTGCCGGCATCTAAACGAGACAACTCAAATATTTAAATAACATTGTGGAACAAGATCATCGTTTTATTAAAAGACGGATACGCTCTATGTTGGGGTTCAAATCATTCCAAACGGCCGTGTCTATCTTAAGTAGTGTAGAAGCAATGCATATGATTAAAAAAGAGCAAATTGATTTGCCGGATCTGATATTATCCCCTTAAGGTAGACAGTGTAAAAAGACCATGAATACACATGGATGTTACACTTTTACTTGGAGGG
>NZ_JAEHBI010000180.1:0-801 GCF_016483705.1 Bacillus cereus group sp. N6 | reverse complement strand
GCAGAAACTTACGAATGAATGTGGACACCCTCCTCAAATTGTGTTTGAAGCAACAGGTGTTTATTCTAGGCAACTAGGCAAAAGAATCAGTATGCGTATAGCCTATTGAATCCTTTAGAGGCAAAATTACAATGTGATTCCTTACGGATTCATAAAACGGATCGGAGCGATGCACATCAATTAGCTCTTACCCATTTTACGGTTTCCCGAAGGGAAAAAACTATCACAGATACACGTTTTTCCCAATTAAAATCACTTTCACGATTTTACGACGAACTCGATGATGAATTATCTACTGTGCGAAACCGAATGCATAAAGTACTGCAGCTCACATTTCCTGAGCTAGAACAGATTTTTACAACAAAATCAGATTTATTTTTAAATCTTGTTCAGTTATTTCCACATCCTGATTTAGTTCTAGACCTCTCGAAAACCACAATTAAGAATCGAATTCGAGCAAATACAAAAAAGAATATATCAATACAGATAGCTGAACAACATGCGGAATATTCTATTATTTTGAGCCTTCCTGGAATTGGATCTAATACGGCTGTACGCTTAATAGCTGAAATAGGAGATATTACTCGTTTTACGAATCACAAGCAATTGAATGCCTATGCCGGTATTGATATACGCCGTTTTCAATCAGGAAAGACTTTTTATAAAGATAAAATTAATAAACGGGGAAATAAGCATTTACGAAAACTACTTTTTCTCATTATCCAAAACATGCTTAAACAACGGCGCCATGGACGGAATCATATTGTTGAGTATTATGATAAATTAAAAACGCAACCTTAT